>JBPEXA010000002.1:0-4310 GCA_052032135.1 Thermoanaerobaculia bacterium
CGTGGCGGTGATGGGGGCCGTCACGGTGCCCGACGTCGAGCGCGCCGCCGGCGAGCTGCTGCGCGCGGTCGACGGGTGAATCGGGGGCGTGCGACAATGCGGGGCAGCTTCACGACGACGGGATCTCGTTGACAGCTAGCGGAGGGACTCGATGAGTGCGCGCGAGCAGTTCGGCAGCCGCTGGGGGCTGGTGCTGGCGACGCTGGGGATGGCGGTCGGCACCGGCAACATCTGGCGCTTCCCGCGCATCGTCGCCAGCAACGGCGGTGGCAGCTTCCTGGTCGCATGGGTCGTCTTCCTCTTGATCTGGTCGATCCCGCTGATGATCGCCGAGTTCTCGTTCGGCAAGCGCACCCGCAAGGGGACGTTCGGCGCGATCGGCGAGCTGGCGGGCGAGAAGCTCGCCTGGATGGGGGGGTGGGCGGCGCTGTGCGCGACGGCGATCGGCTTCTACTACTCGGTGGTCGCCGGCTGGTGCGTCCGCTACCTGTGGGCGGCGGTCAGCGGCGAGCTGTCCCGCACCGACTCCGCCACCCTCTGGAGCTCGTTCACCGGCTCCTATCAGCCGATCCTCACCCACCTGATCGTCATCTCGACCTGCGTCGGCGTCGTCTGGTTCGGGGTGCGCGGCATCGAACGGGTGGCGAAGGTGCTGATCCCCACCCTCTTCGTGCTCGTCGTCGTGCTGACCGTACGGGCCGTCACGTTGCCGGGCGCGGAGCGCGGCCTCGCCTTCCTCTTCCAGCCCGACTGGTCGGCGCTCGCCGACTACCGGATCTGGCTCCAGGCGCTGACCCAGAACGCGTGGGACACCGGCGCCGGCTGGGGGCTGATCCTCACCTACGCCGTCTACATGAAGGCGCGCGAGGACGTCCCCCTCAACGCCTGCCTGATCGGTTTCGGCAACAACTCGGTGTCGCTGCTGGCCGGCATCATGGTGCTGTGCACGGTGTTCGCGATCAACCCCGCCGCCCAGCAGGAGATCGTCGGCGCCGGCAACGAGGGGCTGACCTTCATCTGGATGCCGCAGCTGTTCGCCAGCATGCCGGGTGGCGCAGGGTTCATGATCCTCTTCTTCCTGGCGCTCACCTTCGCGGCGATCACCAGCCTGATCTCGATGCTCGAGCTCGCGGCACGCAACCTGATGGACCGCGGCATCCCGCGCCGGAAGGCGGTGGCGACGATCGGCGCCGCGGTGGCGATCTTCGGCCTGCCGTCGGCGCTCAGCCTCGAGGTGTTCCAGAACCAGGACTGGGTGTGGGGCGTCGGGCTGATGCTGTCGGGCTTCTTCTTCGCGCTGGCGGCGCGCCGCTTCGGGATCGAGAAGCTGCGCACCGAGGAGGTGAACGGCGAGGGGAGCGACCTGAAGATCGGGCGCTGGTGGAACTTCGTCCTCGGCGTGCTGGTGCCGATCGAGGCGATCATCCTCATGGTCTGGTGGCTGTACTCCGCGGCGCAGGACAATCCCGACTGGCTGAAGGTGCTGAGCCCCTACAGCGTCGGCACCGTCCTGGTCCAGTGGGCGATCGCCCTCGTCGCGCTGGTGGTCTACAACCGTTGGCGCCTGCGGCGCCGGGAGGCGGAGCGATGAGCGGCGCCGCTCTCACCATGATGGTGCTGGTCTGCGGCTTCGTCTGGGGCGGGTTCCTCTACCTGCTGGCGCGGGCGATTCGCAGCGAGAGACGCAAGTCCTGAGCGACCGCCCGGTCTTCCTCGTCGGCTTCATGGGGGTCGGCAAGTCGGTGGTCGGGCGACGGCTGGCGGACCGGCTCGGAGTCCCCTTCGTCGATCTCGACGCCGAGATCGAAGCGGAGACCGGCCGATCGATCGCCCGCCAGTTCGTGGAGGAGGGGGAGGCCGCCTTCCGCCGCCGGGAGCAGGGGGCGCTGCGCACCCGCACGCCGGCGGCAGGGGCGGTGGTCGCCACCGGCGGCGGGCTGCCCGCCGATCCCGAGCTGCGGCGCTGGATGAGCGAGCGGGGGACCGTCGTCTGGCTCGACGCCCCCTTCGAGGCCGCCTGGCAGCGGATCGGCGGCGATCGGTCGCGCCCGCTGGCGAGCGACGAAGCGGCGGCGCGGGCGCTCTACCGACGCCGACGGGAGGCGTACGCCGACAGCGAGCTGAGGATCGAGATCGAAGCCGGTGAAGGGGTCGACCGGATCGCCGATCGGATCGTTCGTCGCCTCGCCGGTGACGGTGGAGCGCACTTGCGGTCGACGGAGGGCGCCGAGTAGGATTTTCGAGCGCTCGAAACTCAAGCCGGGCGCCCGTTCGCGCCATGGCGACCAGCACCGTCGAGGACTATCTGAAGACCGTTCTGCTCGCCGAGGGCAGAGATTCGCGGCTCGTCGGGATGGGGAGGATCTCGGAGGACCTCGGCGTCGCCCCGGGCACGGTGACGGCGATGGTGAAGACGCTGGCCCAGAGCGGGCTGGTCGACTACGAGCCGTACGCCGGCGTTCGCCTGACCGCCGCCGGACGGCGGCTCGCCCTCCATGTGCTGCGCCGCCACCGGCTGATCGAGCTCTTCCTCGTCGAGGTGCTGCAGATGAGCTGGAGCGAGGTGCACGAGGAGGCGGAGCGGCTGGAGCACGCGGTCTCCGATCGGCTGATCGAGCGCATCGACGCCATGCTCGGGCACCCCTCCTTCGATCCCCACGGCGATCCGATCCCCGACGCCGACGGTGTGCTGTCGCCGCTCGAGCTGGTCTCGCTCGCCGCCTGCGGGGAGGGGGAGCGGGTGACCATCCGGCGGGTCGCCGACCAGCGGGGGCGGTTCCTGCGGTCGCTCGACCGCCTCGGGCTCGCCCTCGGCGCGACGGTCGAGGTGGTGGCGATCGACGCCGACGCCGACACCGTGACGCTCGTCGCCGACGGCGAAGACCGGGTCCAGCTGGGGGCGCGGGCGGCCCGCAAGATCCTCGTCGAGCCCGCGACCTCGAGCGTCGCGGAGTGAGGGGAGGGGCACCGCTTGGTCGGTGCTCCCCTAGCGCGTAGGATCCCGGGGTGGGGAAGTGGTTCGGCGTCGCGCTGTTGTTGGCGGGCTGCGGAGGCGCGGCGCTGCCGCCCGTCGACCGCAGTGGGGCCGCGGCGCCGGGTGCGGCGGCTCCCGACCACCTGGACGAGAGGGCGCTGCTGCTGCTGCTGGTCGATCGCCAGACCTTCGAGCCGTTCACCGCCGCCCGTGCGCTGCCGCTCGGCCGCGAGTTGCGCATCGAGGCGGCGCGGGCGGTGGCGCGCGCCAACGATCCGGCCGGGCGCCCGTTCCTGGAGGAGCTGCTGTTCGACGACGACGTCGAGGTGCGGCGCGAGGCGACCTTCGGCCTCGGGGTGCTCGGGGACGCCGAGGCGGCGGGCGCGCTGCTGGTGCTCGCACGGGACGCCGATCGCGCGACCGGCCGGCTCGCGGTCGAGGCGCTCGCCAAGCTCGACGTCGACGTCGACCGGGTGATCGACGCCCTCGAGCCGCTCCCCGGGAGCGAGATGTGGCTGCGGCTAGCGCCGTCCCTCTTCCGCTTCCCCTTCGAGCGCGCCCTCCCCACCATCCGGCGGGCGCTGATCGACGGCGGCAGCGAGGTCTACCGCGACGCGATGTACGCCCTCGCCCGCAACGGCGGCGAGGAGTCGGTACCGATCCTGCGCGAGCTGCTCGCCGATCCGGACCCGTGGCTGCGGGGGTGGGCGGCGCGCGCTCTCGGGCGGGTGGGCGACGGCAGCGACCTCGAGCGCCTTCTCCCCCGTCTGACCGACGATGACGGCGGGGTGATCGTGCAGGCGCTGCGCTCGGCCCGGCGGCTGGTGTCGAGCGGCGCCGCCGCGCCGCCCGCCGCCTGGCGGGAGCCGCTGGCGGCGCTGATGGACGACGCCCGGCCCGGCGTGAGGACGACGGCGATCGAGACCGCCGGAGCGTGGCTGCGCGATCCCCGCCTCGGCGAGCGCCTCGCCGACCGCTACCTTCGTGGGGCCGGCCGGGAGCGCGAGCTGGCGCTGCTGGCGATGGCGGCGGCGCGCCACCCTCGGGCGGCGGAGTGGACGCGCGAGGCGGCGTCGTCGGAGGACGCCCTCCTGCGGCGGCGGGCGGCGGTGGCCGCCGGGCTGCTCGCCCTGCCAGCGGTGCCGCAGCGATTGGCGACCGATCCGGTCGCCGCTGTGAGGGCCGACGCGATCGGCGAGCTGCTGCGACTCGGCGACGAGCCGTCGCAGCGGGCGTGGGCGGAGGTCGCGCTCGACGATCCCGATCCTCTGGTGCGGGCGACCGCCTGGCAGTGGGCGTCGGCCCATCCGGTGGTCCCGGCGTCGCTGCTGCCGGC
>JBPEXA010000020.1:0-2294 GCA_052032135.1 Thermoanaerobaculia bacterium
GGGTCCCTTCGAGCAGCGCCTCGACCGCCGCCAGGCGGATCGGCGTCGCGGCGACGCTGCCGGCGGCGAGCCGCACGTCGCGCAGTCGGCCGCCGTCGACGCCAGCCGCGATCGCCACCACCAGCTTGCTGATCGCCTGCGCCTCGCGGGTGCCGACCTTGCGGAAGCGCTGGCGGCCGTCCGCCGCCGGGGGCGGCAGCCGCACCCAGCCGATGATCTCGCCCGGCGTCAGCGCCGTCCGTCGGTACCCGGTGTGGAACCGGTCGTAGGGCACCTCGCGACGGCCGCCCTCGCCGGCGATCACCACGCGGGCGTCGAGCGCGAGCAGCACCGGCAGCGAGTCACCCGCCGGGCTGGCGTTGGCGATGTTGCCGCCGAGGGTCGCCCGATTCTGGATCTGCCAGCCGCCGACGACCGCCGCCGCCGCCGCCAGCGCCGGGTAGTCGCGGCGTACCCGCGGATCGCTGCGGATCTCGGTGAAGGTGGTGGTGGCACCGATCTCGAGACCGCCGCCCGCCGTCTCCGGCAGCTCGCGGACCCCCCGGATCTCGTCGATGCGGTTGAGGTCGACGACCGCCGGCATCGCCGCCCGCGCCTCCGGTTCCGAGACCATCAGGTCGGTGCCGCCGGCGATCGCGGCGGCCCCCTCGTGGGCCGCCGCCCAACCGACCGCCTCCTCGAGCGTGCGGGGCGCGCACACCTCGGTCATGAGCGATCCTCTCCGGCGGGCGGCTCGAAGGCGCGGTGGATCCCCTCGTAGCCGGTGCAGCGGCAGAGGTTGCCGGCCAGCGCCCGCTCGACGGCGGCGCGATCGGGCGACGGCTCGTCGGCGAGCAGCGCCAGCGCGGTGACGATGATGCCGGGCGTGCAGGCGCCGCACTGCACCCCGCCGGCGGCGACGAAGCGGTCGAGGAACTCGGGCTGCGCCGCGGCCACCCCTTCGACCGTCATCACCTCGCGACCGTCGCACTGGACGAGCGGCACCAGGCACGACAGCACCGGCTCGCCGTCGAGCAGCACGGTGCAGGCGCCGCACTCCCCCTCGCCGCAACCCTCCTTGGTGCCGGTCAGCTCACAGCGGGTGCGGAGGGTGTCGAGCAGCCGCTCCATCGGGTGCCCGTCGAGGCTCCGCCGCTCGCCGTTGACCGTCATCGAGACCTTCACGAGCGGGCTCCCGGCGGCGGCACCGTCCGTCCGGCACGATCGGCCTCGAACAGACGCTCCGGCGTCGCGGGGATGTCGGCGACCTCGAGCGCGGTGGCGTTCTCGACCGCCGAGACCGCGGCCGGAGCCCCGCCGTCCATCGGCAGCTCGCCGACCCCCTTCGCCCCGTACGGCCCTTCCGACCAGGGGCGTTCGAGCAGCTCGACCACCATGCGGGGGGCGTCGGGCATCGTCGGGATGATGTAGGTCGCCAGCCGGTCGTTGAGATAGCGCCCCTCGTCGATCTTCACCTCCTCCATCAACCCCCACGCCACCGCCTGCAGGGTGCCGCCCTCGATCTGCCCCTTGCACAGCACCGGATGGATCGCGCGGCCGACCTCGGAGACCGAGGTGACGGTGTCGACGGTCACCGCGTAGGTGTCGACGTCGACTTCGAGCTCGACGACGTCGGCCCCCCACGAATAGGTCGGATAGGCGTCGCCGGTGTAGCCGACCTCGTCGAAGCTCTGCCATCGCGGCGGCTGATGGCGGCGCTCGATCTCGCAGTCGCCGAGCGCTTCGCGGCAGGCGCGGGCGACGTCGCGGAAGCGCTCGCCCGGCTCGCCGTCGACGATGAGCCGACCGCCGTCGACGGCGACCGAGTCGTCGACCCCCTGCGCGTCCCGCCACCAGTCGACGACACGGTCGCGCAGCGCCTCGACCGCCCGGGCGACGGTGCCGCCGACCACCATCGTGGTGCGCGACGCCACCGTCGGGCCGGAGTTGGGAACCACCCCGGTGTCGGGTGGCGGGAAGACGACGTCGTCCGCTCCGACACCGGCCGCCGCACAGGCGATCTGCGGGAAGACGATGGCGCACCCCTGCCCCATGTCGGTCTGCGCGGTCAGCACCTCGATGCGGCCTTCGCGATCGAGGCGCACCCGCACCGGGGCCTGCATGCGGCGCTCGCCGTTGCCGGTGAATCCGGCGCCGTGGAGGAAGAGGCTCAGACCGATCCCACGCCGCCGTTCGCCGTCGCCGGCGGTGGCGCGCGCCCGCTCCAGCGCCTCCCAGCGACGCCGGAAGTCGGTGAGCTCGGCGACCCGCTCCAGGCAGTCGCGGGCCGCCGTCGTGTCGTCGAGCTGCTGCCC
>JBPEXA010000200.1:0-3708 GCA_052032135.1 Thermoanaerobaculia bacterium
GCACGGGAGGCTCGTGGAGGAGCGCGATCCCGATCAGCTCACCGACGCTCTCGGAGCGCTGATCGCCGACGGCGACGCGCGGCGCCGGGCGGGGCGGGCGGCTCGCGACAAGGCCGAGCGCGAGCTCACCTGGCGCTCGATCGCCGGTCGCTACCGGGACGCCTACCGGGCGGCGCTCGAGCGGTGAGCGCGGCGACCGTCTCGCGGGCGGCGGCGCTGGTCTGTTCGCGGACCGGCGCGACGGCAGCGATCGATCGCCCCGCCTTCCTGTCGCCGGCCGGAGCGCCGTGGCTGGTCGACTACGACACCGGCGGTGTCGATGGTCGACGGTGGGGCGCGGCATGGAAGGGACGGCCGTGGTCGATGTGGCGCTACGCCGAGCTGCTGCCGCTGCAGGCGCTCGATGACCGGATCGACCTCGGCGAGGGGGGGACCCCCCTGGTCCGCATGCGCCGATCGGCGCCGGACGGCGTCGAGCTGTGGGTCAAGGAGGAGGCGGGCAACCCGACCGGGTCGTTCAAGGCGCGCGGCCTGTCGATGGCCGTCAACCGTGCGCGGGAGCTGGGCGCCGAGGGGGTCCAGCTGCCGAGCGCCGGCAACGCCGCCCTCGCGCTCGCCGCCTACGCCGCCGCCGCCGGCCTGCCGGCGCGGGTGGCGGTGCCCGAGGACACCCCGGCGGTCGTCCTCGAACGCTGCCGCGAGCACGGCGCCGACGTGCTCACCGCGCCCGGGACGCTGGTCGATGCGGCACGGCGCCTGGCGGCGAAGGACGACGGCTTCTTCGACCTCTCGACGCTGCGCGAGCCCTACCGTGTCGAGGGCAAGAAGACGATGGGCTTCGAGATCGCGGAGCAGCTCGGCTGGCGGCTGCCGGACTGGGTGGTCTACCCGACCGGCGGCGGCACCGGCATCGTCGGCATGGTGCGCGCGTTCGACCAGCTCGAGGCGATCGGCCTGATCGACGGCCGGCGCCCGCGCTTCGTCGCCGTGCAGATGGCGGGGTGCGCGCCGATCGTGCGCGCTTTCGAGCGGGGGGAGCGGACGGCGGAGCCGTGGGCTGAGCCGAGGACGGAGGTGTGGGGCCTGCGGGTGCCGCAGGCGATCGGCGACTTCCTGGTGCTCGACGCGCTGCGCGCCACCGGGGGGGCGGCGGTCGCCGTCGACGAAGGGTCGCTCGAGGGGGCTCGGCGACGGCTGCTGCGCGAGGAGGGGATGCGATTCGGCCCCGAAGGCGTCGCCTGCCGGATGGCGATCGATACGCTGGCGGAGCGCGGAGAGATCACGCCGGGATCGACCGTCGTGCTGTTCCAGACCGGCAGCCCGGACAACTACTGACGTGCGACGAGCGCTCCAGACCCTGGTGGACGAGCTGATCGCCGTCGGCGACGCGACGGCGGCGGCGGCGATCGTCGGCGACGGCGAGAGGGTGCTGGCCGAGGCGCGCGCCGGCTGGCGGGACCGTCGGCGGCGTCGGCCGCTCGGCCGCTGGGACCGCTTCGACCTCGCCTCCCTCACCAAGCCGTGGCTGGCGACCCTCGCGCTCGCCGTCGAGCAGCGGCTGCCGTTGACCACCACGCTCGGCGAGGTGTGGCCGCGGGCGCCGGAGCTGTGGCGCAACCGCTCTCTCGAGTGCCTGCTCCGCCACCGATCGGGGCTGCCACCGTGGCGACCGCTCTACCGCGACGTCCGCGATCCGGCGCGCGCGGTCGATCGATTGCTCGCCACCGAAGCGACCGCTCCGGTCCCGACCTACGGCGACCCGTCGTTCATCGTCGCCGCGCGGGCGCTGGCGACGATCTGCGGCCGGCCGGCGGAGAGCCTGCTCGCCCGTCGTGTCGGTCGTCCGCTCGGCGTCGGGTCGGTCGGCATCGACGGCACGGAGCGCGCGGTCTGGAGCCCGCTCGGCAACGACCGGGAGGTCGAGCTCGCCGCCGCCCTCGGCGTCGCCGTGGCGCGCCGTGGCCCGGCGCCGAGGGGGGTGGTGCAGGACGGCAACGCCCGCTTTCTGGGTGGGCTCGCCGGCCACGCCGGCCTGTTCGCCACTTCGCGCGCGGTGTGGCGTCTCGGCGCCGAGTGGCTTCGCCCCGGACGGCTGCTCGACCGCGAGCAGGTCGAGCGAGCGCTCGACGGCCCGGGCCGCTACCGCCTCGGCTGGTGGCGGCGTTCGGCGGCTCCCCGCGCGACCCGGTCGCTGAGCCGCGAGGCGTTCGGCCATCACGGCTTCACCGGCTCCAGCTTGTGGGTCGATCCATCGCGCGGCCGGGTGATCGGTCTACTGGCGCATCGCGCTCGCGTCGATACCGATCTCGATCCGTGGCGGGAGCGACTGCACCGCATCGCGGCGACGGCGGGGTGACGGCGGGCGCGGGGCGCATGGTAGAAACAACGACCGCGGCCGGCCGTCAGGAGGGGCCGCATCGAGGGAGATCATCATGGCAGAGACCCTGGTTCTGATCGATGGTGCGCGAACGCCGATGGCGGCGTTCGAAGGATCGTTCGCTCGCCTCTCGGCGCTCGAGCTCGGTGGCATCGCCGCACGGGCGGCGCTCGAGCGCAGCGGCGTCGCTGGGGAGGAGATCGACCACACGGTGGTCGGCAACGCGCTCCAGACTTCGGCGGACGCGATCTACGGCGCGCGACACGTCGCCCTCAAGGGAGGGGTGCCGAAGGAGGTTCCCGCGCTCACCGTCAACCGGCTGTGCGGATCGGGGATCCAGGCGATCCTCTCCGGCGCCCAGATCATCCTCACCGGCGACGCCACGACCTGCCTGGTCGGGGGGATGGAGAACATGACGCAAGCGCCGCACTGCATCTGGGGCGCGCGAGAGGGATTCAAGCTCGGCCAGGGGAAGCTCGAGGATCTGCTGATGGCGGCGCTCTACGACCCCTACTGCGGCTGCTTCATGGCCCAGACGAGCAACAACCTGGCGCGCGACTACGGCATCAGCCGCGAGGAACAGGACGCCTTCGCGCTGCGGAGCCAGCAGCGGGCGGCGGCGGCGATCGAAGCGGGGCGGCTGGCGGAGGAGATCGTGCCGGTCGAGGTCGGCAGGGGACGGCGGGCGCGCACCGTCGAGCACGACGAGCACCCGCGTCCCGAGACCACGCTCGAGGGCCTCGCCGGCCTGCCGGTCGTCTTCGGCGACGACAGCTTCGTCACCGCCGGCAACGCCTCCGGGATCGTCGACGGCGCAGCGATGATGGTGCTGACCACCGAGGCGGCGGCGACCGCTCGCGGCGCGACGCCGCTCGGCCGCATCCGGTCGTGGGCGGTGGTCGGCGTCGAGCCTTCGCGGATGGGCATCGGGCCGGCGCCGGCGATCGAGCTGGCGCTCGAACGGGCCGGCATGGCGCAGTCGGATCTCGATCTGATCGAGATCAACGAGGCGTTCGCCGGGCAGATCCTGGCGGTGGTGAAGGAGCTCGATCTCGACGTCGACAAGCTCAACGTCAACGGCGGCGCGATCGCGCTCGGTCACCCGCTCGGCGCCACCGGCACCCGGCTGGTGCTGACGCTGCTCAAGGAGCTCCAGCGGCGCGGCGGCGGGGTGGGGGTCGCCTCGGCGTGCATCGGCGGCGGTCAGGGGATCGCCATGATCGTCGAGACCGTCTAACCGCCGCGGAGCGCGGGCAGCCTCGGGACGATCTCCTCGGCGGTGATGCCGAGGAGACCGGCGCGCTCGACCAGCACGTCGAGGTCGACGGGAA
>JBPEXA010000201.1:0-5878 GCA_052032135.1 Thermoanaerobaculia bacterium
TCTCCATCGTCTACGGCCCACCGTCGGCCGGGGTTTCAGCGACCCGGCGTGCGTCGATGATCCAGCTCTTCGTGAAGGTGGCGCCCCGATCGAAGCTCGTCTCGGCGTACCAGTGGTAGGCGTCGTCGCCGATGCCGTGGAAGACGTAGCGCGGGATGCTCGGCGCCGAGCTGTCGGTGGCGAAGCTGTGCAGCACGATGCGATCCCCCTCCTGCCGGCCGCCGAAGTGGAGCAGAGTGCCCGCCCGGTTGGCGGCGTAGAGGCACTCCCAGCGCCGCATCGCGCGGTTGTAGACGCGGACGATGGTGGTGGCGGCGTCGGGGAGGTTGGGGTCGGCGTCGAACCAGTCGAACTCCATCACCGCGCGGCCGCCGAGGACGTGCACGGCTTCGGTGGTCGACGTCCACTGCACCGTCTGACCGTTGGGGAACGTCATCGCGTGGCTCATCGTCCAGTGGCCGACCAGGAAGTCGAACGCCCTCGCCTCGTCGGGGAGCGACGGATCGGGGGCGCCGAGCTCGGAGCGGGCGGCCATGAAGCCGGCGGTCGGCTCGCGACGGCGCCACCGCTCGAGCGACCGCAGCTCCCAGCTGCGCTGCCCGTCGGAGGAGACCTCGCGCCGCACCTCCCAGCCGGTCGCGGTCGGTTCGGCGGTGATCCGCCGGTGGACGAGGCGGCTGCCGCCCGAGGGGCGATCGGCGTCGATGAGCACCAGCGCCTCGCCGTCGAGCTCCCCGCTGGCGAGTCGGACGCTCTCCGTCCAAGAGTCGGCCTCGCCCAGCACCCACAGCGCGGTCCCGGCGTCGAAGACCAGCAGCGCGATGCGATCGAAGGCGTCGCCGCCGTCGCCGGCGGGGCAGTGCAGGCGCTCCATCAGGCCGTGGCCGCGATTGAAGAAGGTGACCTCGCCGTCGCAGCCGGTGACCTCCTCGCTGCCGTCGGCGGCCGGGCGCACGCGCTCGATCCGCCACTGCCCGAGGCGGCCGGCGAGCCGCTCGAGCGGCTCCGGCGCCCCGGGCGCTCGAGAGGTCATCCCGGCACCGGGGTCAGAGCGTCGGCCGTCGTGTCCGCCGGCGCCGGCAGCGGCGGCGGCCAGGGCGAGGGCGGCGAGGTGGGTCCACGGTCGCATCGTTGCCTCCAGGTCCGTTGCGGTCGACGCTGCCGTCAGGCGACGATGCCGGCGGGCGACCACGCCTCGGCGGCCTGCTCCCAGGCGTCGAGCTCCCTGCTCCAGCGCGCGCCGTCCCACCCGAGCTCCTGCTCGAAGATCGACCTCAACATCGGTGCTACGTCGGCGGCGAGCCGGGGTTGCCACATCCCGAGCCGCGCCCGCCGCAGCAGCAGATCCTCGAGGCGGAGCACCGCGCCATGCCCGAGGTGGCAGCGCACCTCGGCGGCGCACAGGTCGCCGCCGTCGACCAGCGGCAGCAGTTCGCGCTCGTCGCGGGCGAGGTGTGGCGCCCACAGGGCGTCCCGCCGCAGCCGTCGCGCCATCGCCGACGCGATCTCCGGCCGCAGGCCGTGCAGGCTCTCCAGGGTGCCGGCGAGGTCGAGGGGGGCGTAGCCGACCAGCGGCGTCCCCTTGGTGTAGCACTTGTGGACGGTGTCGGCGCGCTCGTCGGGGAGGTGGCGCACCACTTCGTCGACGACGTCCTCGGCGGTCGGTCGCCAGGTGGTCAGCTTGCCGCCGGCGACCGAGACCATCCCCTCCTCCTCCCAGATGTCCTCCTCGCGGCTGGCGTCGGACGGGTTGTCGGTGTGGCTGTCGAGGATCGGTCGCAGGCCGGCGAAGGCGCCGACGACATCGTCGACCGCGAGGCCGTTGCCGGGGAAGTGGGTCGCCATCGCCCGCAGCAGGTAGTCGACCTCGTCGCGGGTCGGTCGCGGATCGCGCTTCGAGCCGTCGTGGTAGATGTCGGTGGTGCCGACGAGCACTCCTTCCGGATGGGGGATGAGGAAGATCGGCCGCCCGTCGTCGGGGGAGGGGACCATCGCCGCCGCCCGCACCGGCAGCCGGGCGGTCGGCAGCACGATGTGGACGCCGCGGGAGGGGCGGACGCGCGGTGCGCCGAGCCCGCACTGCTGGCGCAGATCGTCGACCCACACCCCCGCGGCGTTGACCACCACCCGCCCCTTCACCCGCCGGGAGCCGCCGGCTTCGAGGTCCTCGACCACGACGCCGTCGATCCTGCCGTCGGCGTTGCGGGTCAGGTCGCGCACCTCGGCGCGGGTCAGCAGGTGGCCGCCGTAGGCGTAGCCGGTCGCCGCCACCGCCAGCGTCAGTCGGGCGTCGTCGGTCCGCGCATCGCCGTAGGAGTACGCCTGTTCGAGATCGTCGGTCGCCATCCCGGGGACCATCCGCTCGAGGTCGTCGACGTCGAGGTGACGATGGCGGTGCCGCTTGCGGGTCAGGCGGTCGTACATCCACAGCCCGAGATCGACCTGCCAGCTCGGCATCTTGTCGCCGCGGTTGGCCGGATAGACGAAGCGGAGCGGCTCGACGAGCATCGGGTTGAGGACCGCCATCCGATCGCGTTCGCGGGCGGCCATGGCGGTGATGCGGAAGTGCATCTGCTTGAGGTAGCGCAGGCCGCCGTGGACGAGCTTCGACGAGCGTGACGAGGTGCCGGAGGCGATGTCGTCGCGCTCGACCAGCAGGGTCCGCAGGCCGCGCTGGGCGGCGTCGAAGAAGACGCCGGTGCCGGTGATCCCGCCGCCGATGACGATGACGTCGAAGCGCTCGTCGAGCGCCGCCAGCGAGCGCCGCCGCCATTGCGGATCGAACATCGAGCTACTGTACCCCGCTGCCGTGGGGCGGAGGGGGCGCGTCAGTCGAGGTAGCCGAGGGCACGCAGCATCCGCCGCTGCTCGTCGTCGAGCACGGCCGGTTCCCGATCCGCCTCGCGGCGGGCGGCTTCGACCGCCGCCGCCAGCAGCCGGGCGCGCGGGTCGCTGTCGCGGTAGCGGTCGACGCCGTCGAGCCCCGAGGCCGCCTCGCCCAGAAAGCGGCGCTCCGTGCCGTCGAGGTCGCGGTAGTAGATCGCCTTCCAATCGCCGGCGTGGAGCGCGACGCCGAGCGCCGCCGGATCCTCGGCGTAGCTGCGCCGTTCGATGAGGCGGGTGCGCCGGCCGGCGTCGCCCTCCGCTCGCAGCGCCGGCATCAGGGAGCGGCCCGGCAGCTCGGCCGAGCCGCGCAGATCGAAGAGCTCCTCCAGGGTCGGCATCAGGTCGATCGTCTCCACCGTGCCGCGGATGCGCCCCCCGCCGCCCTGCCCCGGCAGCCGGAGCAGCATCGGCACCTTCACCACCGGCTCGAGCAGCCGCAATCCGTGGCCGTAGAAGCCCTCCTCGCCGAGCGCCTGGCCGTGATCGCCGACCACCGCCACCACGGTGTCGTCCGCCACCCCGAGCCGCTCGAGGCCGGCGAACAGGCGGCCGAGATGATGGTCGAGCAGCGCCACCTCGGCGTCGTAGAGGTCGCTCACCCGTCGTCGCACCCCTTCCGTCGGCGGCTCCGGCGATCGGTTGAGGGCGACCAGCGCCTCGGTCGACATGGCGTTCGGTAGCGACGGGTCGTCGTCGCGAGCGAACCGCTCGCGGAACCGCGCCGGCGGGGTGTACGGCTCGTGCGGATCGTAGTAGTGCACCCACAGCGCGAACGGCGACCGCTCGGAGGGGGGTCGCTCGAGATGACGCTCCAGCCATTCGAGAGCGGTCGTCGTCACCACGCGGGCGGGCACCTGGAACTGCCGTCGGCGCGCGGGGAAGCGGACCTCGGCGAGCCCGAGCCCCGAGAGGTAGCGCTCGTCGAGCACCCCGGCGGCGACCACCGCCGCGGTCGCCGCGCCGCGCTGCGCGGCGAGCAGGTCGAAGATCGACTCGAGGTTCCGGGGCGGCACCACCCCGTTGCGGAACACTCCGTGCTGCGCCGGCCGCAGGCCGGTGACGATCGACAGGTGCGACGGCAGCGTCGTCGGCATGCTGCAGGTGGCGTCCTCGAACACAAAGGCGGACGCGGCGAACCGGTCGAGGTGCGGGGAGGTCGGGCGCGGATAGCCGTAGGCGCCGAGTCGGTCGGCGCGCAGGGTGTCGAGGGTGACGAGCAGCAGGTGGGTCGGCGGGACGGCGCGGCGCTCGGTGCCCGGTCGGCCGCAGGCGGCGCCGACCGCCGCGGCGGCGGCGAGGAGGACGATCGGGAGGGAGACCGCACGGCCGCTCATCGCCGGCATGCTAGCGGTTGCGGCGCGGTGCTACGCTGCGCGCGCATGGGCGAAGAGCGGTTGCGCGACGCGATCGAGAGCGCCAGCCCCGCGCTCTGGGCGGCGCTGTCGCGCCTCGGTCGGGAGGTCGCCTTTCCGCCCGACATCCCCTTCCAGGCCGCCGAGGCGAAGGGTCGGCGCTACAACGCCACCATCGGCCAGATCACCGACGGCGCCGGCCGCCCGCTGCCGATCCCGGAGCTGGCCGACGCGTTGTCGTTGCCGGAGGCCGCCCTCGACCGCGCACTGCTCTATTCGCCGGTCGAGGGACGGCCGGAGCTGCGCGATCGGTGGCGCCGGTGGCAGCGGCGAGGGGTGGCCGACGAGGTGCCGTCGAGCCGCCCGCTGGTGACCGTCGGCCTCACCCACGGCTTGTCGCTGGTCGCCGATCTGTTCGGTGGGCCGGGGCGGGCGGTGGCGGTCGCCGAGCCGTTCTGGGGCAACTACCGCCAGACCTTCGCGACGCGGACCGGGGCGCGGATGGTGACCGCGCCGGGGTACCGCGACGGGAGGTTCGATCCCGAGGCGCTCGCCGGCGCGCTCTCCGCGGTGCCGGACGGCGAGCCGGCGGTGGCGATCGTCAACCTGCCGTCGAATCCCGGCGGCTACATGCCGACGGCGACCGAACGGGAGCGGCTGGTCGCTTCGCTGGCGGCGGCCGCCGAGCGGCGCCCTCTGGTGGTGGTCTGCGACGACGCCTACGCCGGGCTGGTCTACGAGCCGGACGTCCCGCCACGCTCGCTGTTCTGGGATCTGATCGCGCTGCACGAGCGGCTGGTGCCGGTCAAGATCGACGGCGCGACCAAGGAGCTCGCCTTCTTCGGCGGCCGGGTCGGCTTCCTCACCTTCCCGTTCGCGGTCGACTCGGACACGGCGGCGGCGATGGAGAGCAAGGTGAAATGCCTGGTGCGGGCGGTCGTCGGCTCACCGGTCGCCACCAGCCAGGTGCTGGTCGACGCCGCGCTCGCGGCCGACGGTATCGAGGGGCGGATCGACGCGCTGCGGCGGCGCCTCGGCCGTCGCTACCGCGTGCTCCGCGAGGCGCTCGGCGGCATCGACAGCCCGGCGCTGCGCCCGCTCCCCTTCAACGCCGGCTGCTTCGCCCTCGTCGAGCTGGCGACCGGTGTCGATCCGGAGCGCGCCCGTCGCCACCTGCTCGAGCGGCACGACACCGGCGTCATCGCCATCCGGCCCCGCTACCTGCGGCTCGCCCTCTGCTCGGTGGGGGCGGCCGACCTGCCGGACCTGGTCGCCGCCGTGGTGCGCGGGGTGGAGGAGATCGCTGAGACTGCGTGACCTCCCGGGCTACGTCTGGGCGGCTCCCAACTCGCTGCTCGGGCTGCTGCTGGCGGTCGTCGAGCTGGGCGGCGGCGGCCGCTGGCGTCTGCAGCGCGGCGTCCTCGAAGTCAGCGGCCCGCGGGTCGCGCGCCTACTGGAGAATGGGGGGCGAGGCGGCCGGGGGATCGAGGCGATCACTCTGGGTCACGTGGTGCTCGGTCGCGACCCGAGCTGCCTCGAGCGGTGCCGCCGTCACGAGCGGGTCCACGTCCGGCAGTACGCGAGATGGGGGCCGTTCTTTCTCCCCGCCTACCTGCTGTCGAGCCTCTGGCAGTGGCTGC
>JBPEXA010000202.1:0-3150 GCA_052032135.1 Thermoanaerobaculia bacterium
GACGAGGGGCGGCTCGAGCGCGGCTTCGGCGCCGACGCCGATCCGGGCCGCCAGTACGTCTGGATCGACGTCAGTGACGACGGGATCGGCATGGATAGCGCGACCCGCCGCCGCGCGGCCGATCCCTTCTTCAGCACCAAGGACGCGGGGCGCGGGCTCGGGCTCTCCACCGTCTTCGGCATCGTCCGCACCCACGCCGGCCGCCTGCACCTGGTGAGCGCGCCGGGACGCGGCACCAGCGTCCGCTGCTACCTGCCGACCGTCGGGGCGTCCTGATCGGGCGCCGCGTCGCGGCGGGCGACCCTACGACCCCTGGATCGCGTCCTTGATCGCCAGCTCCGGGATCTTCCATCCGGAGCCCTGGATGCGGCCGACCTCCCGGCCGTCGACCATCACCACCCCGGTCGGCACCGACTCGATGTCGAACCGCTGCACCTCCGGATCCTCCTTGAACCCGGCGCCGCGGGGGAGGCCGTAGAAGGAGAGGCGGACGGTCGATCCGGCCAGCTCCTCGGCCAGGCGCAGCACCCTCGGCAGCACCTGTTCGCAGTGCGGGCACCACGAGCCGAAGAAGACGCGCACCTCGACCGCCCGCCCGTCGCTGCGCAGCTGCCGCACCAGCGGCTCCGACAGCTCATAGCTGTCGGCCCCGCGGCGGTAGGCCGAGCTGTAGGCCCACATCCCGTCGAGATCCTGCTCACCGAGCAGCCACGGCTTGTTGCGCAGCTGGGCCGGCCGGCCGTCGACCGCGAACTCGATCCCCTCGCCGGCGATCGTGAATCTGCCGAGCGCGGCGAGCGAGGCGTCGGGGAGCAGCGCGACCCGGCCGCCGCGTCGGTCGACCTTCATGAAGTCGACGGTGGAGACGGTCGCGCTCCGCGCCTCGACCAGCAACGGCGACGGCAGCTCGGGGGCGAGGACGAGGAACGCGCCGGCGGACGCCGACTGGTAGATCTCGGCGTCGGCGAGCTGCGCGCCGTCGAGGACGAAGACGTACTTGTCGATGGGGGCGAAGTCGTCCATCGCCGGCTGCGCGGCGAGCGGGGTCGCGGCCACCATCGCCAGCGCGGCGAGCGTCTTGAGCAGTTCGAGATTCAACGTCGATCCTCCGGCGGCGCAGTCTAGCAGTGCCCGTTCACCGGGCGGCGGCCCGCTCCTCGGCCGCTTGCAACCGCGGCAGCCCGCTGATTGTTTCCACCACCCGGCCGTCGACCACCCTGAAGGAGCGCGGCAACCGCCGATGGAGGCGGGTCATCAGGGCGGTCGGCACCAGCCTCACCTCGGTCGCCATCATGTGCTGCCAGGTGAAGACGTTGAGCGCCTCGGGCTCGACGTCGCTGACCAGCCACAGCCGCGGGGAGCGGTCGATCAGGGTGTGCTCGTGCAGATCGGGGATCGCGTCGATCATCGCCGGCTCGTCGAGACCGGTGAGCACGACCCAGTGCTCGCCGTCGTCGAGCTCCGGGACCAGGGCGTCGAGGCAGATGTGCTCCGGGTCGTCCGCCTTGCCGACGCACAGCTCGCGGGTCTCGACCCCGGGATGCAGGCGGGTGGCGAGATCGTCGAGCGGCAGCTCGGGAGCGCGCCATGCCAGCGCCAGCGCGCCGAGGGTGACCGCGGCGACGACGGTCAGCCGCCGCCCGCGCGCCGTCAGCCGCTCCGGCATGCCGACGAAGGCGGCGGCGAGCGCCGGCACCAGCAGCAGCAGGTCCTGCCAGAACGCCTCCGCCGGCGTGCGGTCGATCAGATTGCCGAAGCAGCCGCACGCCTCGGCGGCGGGTGCGATCCCCCTCAGGTCCGCCAGGTAGGCGCGCCCGGTGAGGAAGAGGAAGAAGGCGACGAGCAGGGCGGCCGGCACCAGCACCCAGCGGCGGCGGACGCCCACCACCAGCGCCGTACCGATCGCCACCTCGAGGCCGATGGCGATCAGGGCGACCGCCCCGGCCGGCAGCCAGCGGTCGAGGCCCTCCGCCGTGATCTGCGCGGCGAACGCCTCGGGATCGATCGCCTTGGTCCACGCGGCGATCAACAGGACCCCGCCCAGCAACAGGGCACCGGCGGTCCCGATCCACCGCCGACGGGATGCGCTCAGCGCCGCCACTACGAGATCCTAGCAGCCGCCGACGGGCGCTCCTCCGCCTCCGTCACCCCCTCGAGCTGCGCGCGGATCGCCTCCGCCGTCGGCCCGTCACCGCGTTCGAGGAAGGTCGCCATCGGGCCGGAGAAGAGCAGCTCGCCGCCGTGGACGCCGCCGCCCGGACCGAGATCGACGATCCAGTCTGCCTTGACGATGAGATCGAGATTGTGCTCCACCACCACCACCCCGTCCCCGCGCTGGACGAGCTGCCTCAGGGTCCGGTAGAGCTGGTCGATGTCGGAGAGATGGAGACCGGTCGTCGGCTCGTCGAACAGGAAGAGACGTCGCCCCTCGCTCGCCGTTTGGTCGAGGAATCCGGCCAGCTTGAGCCGCTGCGCCTCACCGCCGGAGAGGGTCGACGTCGGCTGGCCGAGGCGGAGATAGCCGAGGCCGACGTCGACGAGCCGACCGAGCCGCCGCTCGATGGCGCGCACGCCGGCGAAGTGCTCGAGCGCCTGCTGCACGGTCAGCTCGAGGGTCTCCGCGACGTCGAGCCCGCGATGACGGACCTCGAGCACGCGCTGCTGGAACCGGCGACCGTCGCAGGCGTCGCAGGCGATGGTGACCGGCGCCATGAACTGCATGTCGATCTCGAGGGTGCCGGTCCCCTGGCACTCGGGGCAGCGCCCCTTCGCCACGTTGAAGGAGAAGTGACCGGGGGTGATCCCCGCCCGCCGCGCCGCCGGCTCCTCGGCGAACAGCTTGCGGATGGCGTCGTACGCCTTGACGTAGGTGACCGGGTTCGATCGCTTCGACCGCCCGAGCGGCTGCTGGTCGACGCGCGCGACGTACGTCACCTCGTCGAGGCCGTCGATGCCGTCGCACGCCCCCGCCTCCGCCTCGGGGATGCCGAGCGACCGCTGATAGTTGCCGAACAGCACGTCGTCGATCAACGTCGACTTGCCCGAGCCGGAGACCCCGGTCACCGCCACCATCGAGGCGAGGGGGAACTCGACGTCGAGATCGCGGAGGTTGTGCTCGCGGGCGCCGCGAATCCGCACCCGCGGACGGTC
>JBPEXA010000203.1:0-4465 GCA_052032135.1 Thermoanaerobaculia bacterium
GCCGAGGCCGGCGAGGCCGGTGCCGTGGAGCAGCCGCAGCAGCACCGTCTCGATCTGATCGTCGCGATGGTGGGCGACGGCGATCCAGCCGGCGCCACGGTCGCGGCGGACGCGATCGAGAAAGGCGTAGCGCGCGCGCCGCGCTCCCTCCTCGAGGCTCTCGCCGGCGGCGATCTCGGCGGGCTCGCGACGAGCGTGCTCGAGGTCGACGTCGAGCGAGCGCGCGATGCGGGCGGCGGCGGCGGCCCGCGCCCCGGAGCCGGCGTCGAGCCGATGGTCGAGATGGGCGGCGGTCAGCCGGAGGCCGAGCCGGGAGCGCAGCGTCGCCAGCGCCCACAGCAGGACCGTCGAGTCGACGCCTCCCGAGAGGGCGACGACGATCGGGTCGGGCCGGCGACCGGCTGTGAGGACGCCGGCGTCCTCGAGCGACGCCCGGACGGCGTCGAGCACGGTGCGACGAGCTGCGGTTCTGGAGGCCACGGCGCCCGGCCCGAGACCGGTTGGAGGCCGGTTCGATGCCGGCTGGAATGGTGGCGGTGAAGGGACTTGAACCCCTGACCTAGCGGTTATGAGCCGCTCGCTCTAACCACCTGAGCTACACCGCCGAGGGAATGCGCCGCCCGAGCGGGCGGCGCCATCCGGAGCGCGATTATAGACCTGGCGCCCGGCCCCGCCTAGCACCCCCGCCGTCGGCCGGCGGGGGCCGCTCGATCAGCCGAGCTTGCCGTCGAAGTGCCGGAACTCGCCGAAGAAGCGCTTGGCCGAGACGGCCATCGCCTCCGGGTTCAGCGAATAGATCACCTGCTGCCCGCGGCGCTCGTCGATGACCAGATTGGCCTCCTTGAGCACCGAGAGATGGCGCGAGATGGTCGGCTGCGCCAGCCCGAAGTTGCTGACGATCTCGCCGACGCTGTGCTCGCCGCGCTCGAGGATCTGCAAAATGTTGCGACGCGTCTCGTCCGACAACGCCTTGAAGAACTTGTTGAGCTCTCGTCCGCGCTGGCGAGCATCCATGGTGTCCCCCATTGTTCGATCCATCCTCCAGAGAAAGCTGGGTTGGCGATTCCCGATCAGAGGGCCGCGAGGGCCGCCCGCCCCAGGGGCATCGGGGCTTATCGACAGTTGTGCCTACGCAAAGCTTGTGCCAATTCTAGCAGGCTCGACGGCGCGCCGGCCGGAGCGGCGAGCCGCCCGGCACCAGCGAGGCCGCGGCGATCGGCGGGGGACGGCGGCGTCGTCGCGACGCCCGCAAAAAAAGCGGCGCTTCGCCCCTTTTTCGGAGGAAGCGCCGCTTTTGCGGTGGCGGAACGCCCCGGCCGCGATGGCGGTCGGCGATCCGTCGGTCGGGTCTACGGGGAGCCGCGGTCGGCGTCGAGCCGGATCGAGCTCAGCGAGCGGCGTCGTAGCGTCGGCCGACCGCCGCCCAGTCGACGACGTTGAACCACGCCTTGACGTAGTCGGGGCGCCGGTTCTGGTAGTTGAGGTAGTAGGCGTGCTCCCAGACGTCGCAGCCGAGGATCGGCGTCTTGCCGTCCATCAGCGGGCTGTCCTGGTTCGGCGTCGAGGTGACGGCGAGCCGGCCGCCGTCGACCACCAGCCACGCCCAGCCGGAGCCGAAGCGGGTCGTCGCCGCCTTGCTGAACGCCTCCTGGAAGGCGTCGAAGCCGCCGAGCTCGTCGTCGATGGCGGCGGCGAGCGCCCCCGACGGGCTGCCGCCGCCGTCGGGGCTCATCACCGTCCAGAACAGCGAGTGGTTGGCGTGACCGCCGCCGTTGTTGCGCACCGCGCCGCGGACGTTCTCCGGCAGCTGGTCGAGGTTGGCGAGCAGCTCCTCGAGCGGCAGGTCTGCGGCGTCGTGCCCCTCGAGGGCGTTGTTGAGGTTGGAGACGTAGGCGGCGTGGTGCTTGCCGTGGTGGATCTCCATGGTGCGGGCGTCGATGTGCGGCTCGAGAGCATCGTGAGCGTAGGGGAGATCAGGGAGCTGGTGCATGGAGGTTCCTCCGGTCGTTGGTCGTTGCGGGTCGCGGTCGAGGGTGGCTCGCGAGGTCGGAGCTTGTGGCGGGCGACGGCGGCGTGGCGTGCCGCGCGAGGCGTCGCCGTCCCGCGAGGGGTCGCGATCTCGGCGAAAGCTCTGCGAGCCGGATGGGTGGTGGATGGCGGGGCCGACGGGACTCGAACCCGCGACCTCCGGCGTGACAGGCCGGCATTCTAACCAGCTGAACTACGACCCCGCACGGGCCCTCGATCGGTCTGCCGCCCTGGTGGGAGGTGAGGGATTTGAACCCCCGACCCTCTGCGTGTAAGGCAGATGCTCTCCCACTGAGCTAACCTCCCTCTCGAGGCCGGCAAATAGTACGGAAGGGGGGGAGGGAAGTCAACGACGCCGTTGCCCCGTCGAATCGCCGGGTGTGACATATGTCACACTCTGTGGTATAACCTGTCGCAACGGAATCATCACCGAGACGCAGGCCTGGGGGGACTGGTCTCACGACGTCAAGGAGACACCCATGGCCCACGTTAGAAGTGCTGTTCTCGTCATCGTTGCGGTCCTCGCCGCAGGGGCGGTCATCGCCCAGCCGTCGGTCGACATCAGCAAGAGCCCCGACGAGCAGACGGTCGACGCCGGCGGCGATGCCACCTTCGACATCTTCGTCGAGAACGACGGCGATGCCGCGCTGAGCGACGTCGTCGTCACCGACGCCGAGACGCCCGACTGCGACGCCACCATCGGCGATCTGGCGATCGGCGCGAGCGTCAGCTACCAGTGCACGGCGTCCAACGTCGTCGAGGACTTCGTCAACACCGCCTGCGTCGCCGCCGTCAGCGGCAGCTTCGACTGTTTCTGCCCGCGCACGCCCGGCTATTGGAAGAACCATCAGAACGACTGGCCGGTGCAGGAGCTGCAGCTCGGTTCCGTCGTCTACGGCGCCGACGATCTCAAGTTCTTTCTCAAGCACGGTGACCGGGCCGCCGACGCCTCCTTCAAGCTGGCGCGCCACCTGACCGCCGTCAAGTTCAACCTGCTCTCCGGCTCCGACCCGTCGATCGAGGGCGTGGTGGCGGACGCCGACGCCTTCCTCACGCTCTATCCGCCGGGGAGTGATCCGCAGGGCGCGGATCGTGATCTCGCCATCGCCATCAAGGACCAGCTCGACGCCTACAACAACGCCGTCGACTGCGAGGAGGACATCATCCAGTGCGGCGGCGTCGAGGTCAGCGACTGCGACGAGGCGGCGGTGATCGTCGCGAGTGCAGTCGCGTCGATCGATATCGCGAAGAACGGCGAGGGCCCCGGCACGGTGATGGACGTGTTCTTCGGCGACACGAACATCTGGACGATCAGCGTGACGAACAACGGGGACGTGCCGCTCACTGGAGTGTCGGTCGACGATCCGGTGGATGCCGACTGCAACCGGCCGATGCTCGGCGGTGACGGCAATCTCGACGTCGACGAGACGATCACCTACACCTGCGGCGTCGCCAACGTTGTCAGCGACTTCATCGACAACACCGCCTTCGCGACCGGCTTCGGGGCGGGCACGACCGTCGAGGACTCCGATCCGGCGACGGTGTTCGTGATCGACCGGTAGGCGGTTTCCCGACGATCTTCGGGGTGCGGGCTCTCGGTTCTCCGAGGGCCCGCAGCCCATTGACCCCGAGCCCGCGAGCGGCTAACGTTCGCCGGGCGAGCGAGTGGTCGCGAGCCATCTCACCCCTTCGAAGGACCCAACCATGCGCGACAAGATCAAGCTGGTGTCGAGTGCCGGAACCGGCTACTTTTACACCACCGATAAGAACAAGAAGCTCCAGCAGGGCAAGCTGACGCTCAAGAAGTACGACCCGGTGGTGCGCCGGCACGTCGAGTTCGTCGAGGAGAAGCTGCGCTGAGGGCCGCTCGCACCGCATAGCAACGGCCGTGCTACACTAGCGCTGCCTGTCGACGCCGAGCCGTGCGCTCGGCGTTCGTCGTTTTCGGGCTCCGCACCTCCACTCCCTCCCCAGAGAGGAGTGGCACCGTGCCCGATCTCGAACGACCGGGGGTCGAGGAGACCCTCACCCATCTCGAAGCCAAGGAGCTCATCCGCCGCTGCGCCGCCACGCGCTGCGACGACAGCTGGAGCGAGCTGATGCGCCGCTGGGAGACCGCGCTGCGCCACGCCGTCCGCCGGACCGTCCACAAGGCGGGCGGCGCCCTCGCCGACGACCTGGAGGACGATCTGCTGCAGGAGGTCTACTGCCGCCTGCTCGAAGGTGACGGGCGGCGGCTCCGCCTCTGCCGCGAGAGCGACGAGCGCGGCATCGTCGGCTACCTCTGCCGGCTCGCCGAGAACGTGGTGCGCGACCACGCCCGCCGGCAGCGGGCGTCGAAGCGCGGTCTCGAGCTGCAGGTCGGCGGTGAGGACGCGGCGGCGTGGATCGATCGCGCCGCCGATCCCGCCGCGGCCAGCGACCGCCGGACGGCGAT
>JBPEXA010000204.1:0-2083 GCA_052032135.1 Thermoanaerobaculia bacterium
AGGCCCGCGCCGTGACCGAGGCCGAACACGGCTGCTTCGTCGTCGAGGGACTGCTCGTCCTCGAGGCGGTGGTGCTCCAGTCGCCCTACCGGCTGCGGAGCGTCCTCGTCAGCGAGTCGAAACTTCCGCGGGTGCTCGATGTACTCGGCGACCTCGACGTCGACGTCTACGTGGGGACACCGGCGCTGCTGGAGTCGGTCACCGGCTTCCCGATCCACCGGGGCATCATCGCCTCGGCCGCCCGCATCCCACTCCCCGACGTCGCCGACCTGGTTGGTGACGCCCGTCGGGTCGTGGTCGTCGAGGGACTGAACGACCACGAGAACATGGGGGCGATCTACCGCAACGCCGCCGCGTTCGGGGTCGACGCCATCCTCCTCGACCCCACCGCTGCCGATCCGCTCTACCGCCGTTCGGTGCGGGTGTCGATGGGTCACCTGCTCCGCGTGCCCTGGACCCGAACCGAGGCGCTGCCCGGCGGCCTCGACGTACTGCACGACGCCGGGTTCACGACCGTCGCCCTGACCCCCGGCGGCGAGACCGACATCGGCGACCTCGACCCGACCGAACGGCTGGCGTGGCTGGTCGGCGCCGAGGGTCCGGGCCTCACCGAGGCGACGATGGCGGCCGCCGACGTGCGGGTGCGCATCCCCATCGCTTCGTCGGTCGACTCGCTGAACGTTGCGACCGCAGCGGCGATCGCCTTCTCCCACGACCCCGGCGGCTGCTGATCAGGCCGGGATCGGTGTCGCCATCGAACGGCGCAGCTTCGTGTTGGCGACGTAGAGACCGACCACGGCCATCACGGCACCGCCGACGAACGCGGCCCGCTCGGCGCCGAACACCGTGACCAGGATCCCCAGCGCCGGTGCGCCGAGCCCCTGACTGAGATCGAAGAACAGGGAGAAGGTGCCGACGGCGTGGCTGCGCTCCTCGGCCGGCGCGTTGTTGACGGCGAGGATGAACAGCGCCGGGAAGAGCAACGACATCCCGAGCGAGAGCAGCACCGTGCCGATCCACAGCCCGGTGACGTTGGCGACCGCCGCGACGATCCCGATGCCGGTGGCGATGGAGATCAGGGCGAGCGTGGAGGTGCGGACCGCGCCCAGGCGGTCGGGGATGCGCGCACCGAAGATGCGGACGGTGAGGACGATGGCCCCGTAGGCGAAGAAGAACGGGCCGGCGTCGTCGACCCCGATCTCGTCGACGTACAGCGGGACGAAGGCGGCGAAGCCGGTGAAGCCGATGAGCCCGAGCAGCAGGACGGAGCCAGGCAGTACTGCGGCGGGGTGCAGGAGGCCTCGGCGTGGCGCCGGGTTCTCGACCCGCCCCAGGTCGCGTGGGATGAACGAGGCGAGGAGCAGTGAGACCAGGCACGCCACCGTCGCGAACGTCCATTCGGCGTTGGGGCCGTGGTTCCGGTAGATCCACTCGCCGGCGGCCGGGCCGAACGCCAGCCCGCCGTAGATGGCGATCGAGAAGAACGACGCGGCCTCGCCCCTGCGGTGGTCGGGCGAGAGGTCTTGGGCAGCGGTGGCGGCGCCGACGAAGAAACACGCCTCGCCGAGGCCCGTGATCAGGCGAACCAGGACGAGGAACCAGACGGCCTCGACGAGTCCGAGCGGTCCGATCGACACCGCGGCGATGGCGGCGCCGGCGGCGGCCATCGTTCGCCGCCCGAGGACGTCGCCGAGGCGGCCGACCATCGGCCGGACGAGCGCTGCCGAGACGGCGAACGCCCCGACCACGAGACCGACCTCGAAGCCACTCCCGGACAGCTCCTCCTCGACGTAGACGGGGAGGGTCGGCAGGAGGGAGCCGATGGCGAGGAAGTAACAGAGACCCGACGCCGTGATCAGGGCGAACAGTGGCGTGACGAGGCGAGGTTCTGCCGCGGTCTTCATCCTCTCCTCCTCATGAGCCGTCCCAACACCGGGCGGCGTCGAAGGATTCCGTGACGGACGACACGTTCAGTTGCGGGCGATCCAGTCGTCGATCAGCCGGCGGGCGATCGACAGGCGGGGCGGGATCGGCGGCAGGTCGTCGGTCGTGAACCACGCTGCCTCGGCGATCTCGACCCCGT
>JBPEXA010000205.1:0-7893 GCA_052032135.1 Thermoanaerobaculia bacterium
CGCCTCGCCTGCCTCGAGATGCTGCGCGGTGGCACCACCACCTTCGTCGACATGTACTACTTCGAGGGGGTGGTCGCCGAAGAGGCCGACCGCTGCGGCATGCGGGCGATCGTCGGCGAGACGCTGATCGACTTCCCGGCGCCCGACAACGCCACCTGGGACCAGGCGGTCGCCTACGCGCGGGCGTTCGTCGACCGCTGGCGCGACCATCCCCGAGTCCTGCCGGCGATCGCGCCGCACGCGCCGTACACCGTCTCCGCCGAGCACCTGCAGGCGGCGCGGGCGATCGCCGACGAGCTCGACGTCCCGCTGCTGATCCATCTCGCGGAGGACCGCTCGGAGGTCGACACCATCACCGCCCGCACCGGTGCCACGCCGGTCGCCTACCTCGACCGGCTCGGCGTGCTCGGGGAGCGGGTCGTCGCCGCTCACGTGGTGTGGCCGACCGCGGAGGAGATCGAGCTGCTCGTCGAGCGAGGGGTGGGCGTCGCTCACTGCCCGCAATCGAACATGAAGATCGCCGCCGGCGTGGCGCCGGTGCCCGAGATGCTCGCCGCCGGCGTCGACATCGGTCTCGGCACCGACGGCGCCGCCTCCAACAACGACCTCGATCTGTGGCAGGAGATCGACACCGCCGCCAAGCTGCACAAGCTGACGAGCGGCGATCCGACGGTGGTCGACGCCCGCCAGGCGCTGGCGATGGCGACCATCGGCGGCGCCCGGGCGCTCGATCTCGACCACCTGATCGGCTCGATCGAGGTCGGCAAGCGTGCCGATCTGATCGTCGTCCGCAGCGACGGCGCGCACCAGGTCCCCCACTACGACCCCCACTCGCTGCTGACCTACTCGACCGGCGCCCACGACGTCCGCACAGTGCTGGTCGATGGGCGGGTGGTGGTGCGCGACGGCGAAGTGCTGACCGTCGACGCCGACGCGGTGATCGCCCGCGCGCGCTGGTATCGCGATCGCATCGCGACCCGATGATGCGGCTCCGCATCGCCCTGCTGGCGCTGCTGCCGCTGACCGCCGGCTGTGTCGCGCTCACCCCCTATGAGACGGCGATCGCGACGCTCGCCGCGGGCACCGTGCTCGACGTTCCGAGCGGCCGCCTGCACGTCGTCGATCGCGGCGACGGTCCGCCGGCGGTCCTCCTCCACGGTTTCGGCGCCTCGAGCTACTCGTGGCGGCGCGTTCAGGAGCGGCTGGCGGAGGCCGGCTACCGCACCCTAGCGGTCGACCTGCGCGGCTTCGGCGTCAGCGAGCGCCCGCCCTCCAAGGCGGCCTACTCCCGCTACCGCCAGGGGGAGATCGTCGTCGAGCTGCTCGACGAGCTCGGCCTCGATCGCGCCCATCTCGTCGGCCACTCCTACGGCGGTTCGATCTCGATCGCGCTCGCCGCCCGGGCGCCGGAGCGGCTCCGTTCGCTCACCCTCGTCGGTTCCGCCGCCGTCGAGTATCCGCAACGCCGCCGGACGCCGGTCGCCGCCTTCCGGCCGCTGGCGCGCCTCTTCGCCCGCCTCAGCCTGTCGCGGGGGAGGATCGAGCGCGGGCTGCGCCGGTCGATCGCCGACGACGCCATCGTCACCGGCGAGCTGGTCGACGCCTACTTCGAGCGGCTCGCGATCGAAGGGGCGCCGCGGGCGTTCTGGGCGCTGACCGCACCCTACGACGACCCGCAGGGGGGGATCCGGCTCGCATCGCTGACGGTACCGACGCTCGGGGTGTGGGGGAGCGAGGACACGCTGATCGCCGCCGACGGCGCCCGCCGCGCCGTCTGCGCCATCCCGCAGGGCGCCTTCGTCACCCTCGACGGTATCGGCCACCTGCCGATGGAAGAGGCTCCGGAGCGGCTGGCGGAGTGGCTCGCGCGCTTCTGGGAGGGCGGCGTCGACGCCGTCGAGGGGCCGTCCGACTGCAGCGGCGTCGACAGCGTCTCCAGCAGGTAGCGGCGGGTCTCGGCCTCGAGCAGCATCTCGAAGTGACCGCCGGTGACGCGCCGCGGCGGAGCGAGGAGAGCGAGCTCGACCGGCGCCAGCCGTCGCTGGCTGGAGATCGTCGAGTGGCCGTCGCCGGCCGCTGCCGCGAGCCGCTCGAGCGCGGGGCGGCGCCGCAGCCAGCGATCCCCCGTGAAGTGGGTGTGCCACCGTCCGTCGCGCTCGACGAGCACCGCGCGCGCCGGCGTCGGCCGGCTGGCGTTCTCGACCAGGTGATAGGCGGCCGCCGCGGGCGGTGACGCCGCGCTTTCCAACAGCTGCTGGAACTTGCGAGCGCGGGCGAGCTGCTCGGCGAGCACCCGTCGTCGGTCGCCGTGACGCCCGAAGATCGTCGGCGCGCGGTCGGCGCGCGACGCCGCCGCGGGCGAGAAGATCGACCAGCCGTAGCGCTCCCACGCCGCCGGGTCCCAGAGGTCGACCTCCAGCGGCCGACCGCCGGCGTCGACGAAGAGGTCGACGCCCGACCACGGCAGGTCGACGAACAGCGACGGCATGGTGAAGAAGATCTCCGGCAGGAAGCGCCGGCCGGCGACCGGAACGTAGCGGCGACCGCGGTTCATCTCGCGCAGGATTCGCAGGCTGCCGCCGTTCGAGGCGCCGACCAGCACCACGCGGCCGAGACCGGCGAGCGGCCGTGCGGCCCCTTCCGCGGCGGTCTCGAGATCGGCGCCGGCGAACCGCGCCGCCCAGCGACAGACGTGGGCGCCGTTGCTCTGGCAGACGAGGTCGACCCGCCGGTCGCCCGCCGCCCGCCGCACCGCCGCCACCCGCTCGCTCAGCCGGCGGGCGGTGTCGACGTTGTCCTGCCGCCAGTCGTAGGCGAAGCGGTAGAGCGTCGCTCCCGCCTCGGGGGCGTCGATGTCGCCGGCCCGGTAGCCGGCGCCCTGCAGCAGGTCGAGGATCGGCTGGTAGATCGGCTTGCGGAAGAGGCCCGGCACCCGGACCTCGCGGATGACGTCGAACGCCTCGAGAGGGGGCTCCGGCCCGGTCAGCGAACGCGCCAGTCGGTAGCCGCCGTCGCGGGGGAGAAAGAACGGCCGCGCGGTGCCGAACAGCGTCCGCCCGCCGGCGTCGCGCAGCTGGGAGCCGGTCACCCCCGGGACCAGGATCACCGGCCGGCGCCCGTCCCCCCGTCGTTCGAGCCGGCCATCGTCGACGCTCACCGGAGCGACTCGCGGCGAGCAGGCGACGGCGAGCGCCATGACCGCCCAGCCGACCGCTCCACGCATCGGTCGATGATAGCCAAGCCGACGGTAACGCCGACCGCTGCCCGATCGCCTGTTCGATCAGCCACCGACCGTCCCCTCGCCCGTCCGTCGACGGCCGAATCGGCGCCCGGCGCCGGTCCCTCCGCTGCATTGACAGGGCGACGGGCGAGGACTACAGTGATCGACAACCATCTATACACCGTTTGGGTCGGCCGTCACGGGTCGCTCGGGGGGAGGACGCCCGGTCCGGCAGCGCCGCGACCGGTGGTCGTCGACCACCTTCGGAACGTCTGCGATCCGGGCCGCCCCGAGGTGCGAGCGAGGAGAGCGCCATGAAGAAGTGGATCGTCGTCGCCGTGATCGCCGCCGTGGCGGTGATCGCCTTCGTCGTCAGCCGCAAGGACCGCGGGCCGCAGTCGGGAGAGGTGCAGGACGAGGCGATGCTCGCCGGGCGCTCGGTCGAATCGCTCGCCGGTGCCGACGAGGACTACTTCGCCGACATGGACCGCGGGGTCGAGCTGACCCGCAACGAGGTGATCGGGCGCAACAACTGGATCGTCTGGACCGGCGGCAACGACCGCTTCTGGGACCACCTCGCCAACACCAGCTTCGGCTCGATCGATCTGCTGAAGACACTCTCCTCCCACCCGAGCCTGCGCTACTGCGGCGACCCCTACTACGGGTGGGAGAGCTACCCCGCCGCCTACTGCGACGACGGTCCCGGCACGTGGTACCCGGCGAGCCGCGCCAACCGCTGGAAGTACTTCGGGCTGGTCAACGAGCCGTGCTTCTCGGAGGCGACCGCGCCCCGCGAGGACCGCTACGGCCTCTGGCTCGACGTCCGCGACGGCGACTGCCCGCCCGACCCGTTCGAGAACGCCGACAAGTACCCGGGCGTCGAGATCGGCGCCCGCGGCGACACCATCGACGCCGGCTCCTACTACGGCTACGCGTCGGGCATCGTCGGGCTGCGCATCTTCCCCAATCCCGCCTTCGACGCCGCTGCCGAAGCCGCCTGGGACCCCGACCGCTTCTACAGCGACCCCACCTACTACAACGACAAGGACCTCGTCCGCCCGTACCGGGTGGGGATGTCGTGCGGCTTCTGCCACGTCGGCCCCGACCCCACCAACCCGCCGGCCGACGCCGAGAACCCGGAGTGGGCGAACCTCACCTCCAATCCGGGGGCGCAGTACTTCTGGATCGATCGCATCTTCTTCTGGAATCCCGACACCACGAACTTCGCCTGGCAGCTCTTCCACACCTCGCCGCCGGGAGCGCTCGACACCTCGTTCGTGTCGACCGACAACATCAACAACCCCCGCACCATGAATGCCGTCTACTCGATCGGCGCCCGCCTCGCCCCCGCCAAGCTCTACGGGCGCGAGCGGCTGGCCGGCGGCTCGCTCAACAACGCCCAGTTCAACGACTACGAGCAGACGCAGTTCCTCTCCGAGTATTTCGAGGGACCGGACACCGTGCTCACCCCGCACGTGCTCAAGGACGGCGCCGATTCGGTCGGCATCCTCGGCGCCCTCAACCGGGTCTATCTCAACATCGGCCTGTTCAGCGAGGAGTGGCTGCTGCACTTCAATCAGCTGATCGGCGGCAAGCCGATCACGCCGATCGAGATCGAGGTCGCCCGCCGCAACTCGCAGTACTGGAACGCCAACGAGCTGCAGACCCCCGACCTCGCGCTGTTCTTCGCCAGGGTCGCCCCGCCCGACGACCTGCGGGACGCTCCCGGCGGCGAGGCCTACCTGATCGCCGACGACGATCCGAGAATGATCCGCGGCAAGGAGGTGTTCGCCGAACGGTGCGCCCGCTGTCACTCGGGCAAGCTGCCGGAGCTCCCCGAAGAGGCGACGCCGGAGCACTGGGACGCCTACTGGGAGCACACCAAGACCGACGCCTTCAAGGCGGCGATGACCGAGCTGGTGATGGCCGACGACTTCCTCGACGACAACTTCCTGTCGACCGAAGTGCGGATCCCGGTGACGCTGCTGGGGACCAACGCCTGCTCGCCGCTCGCCACCAACGCGATCGCCGGCGACATCTGGGACAACTTCTCGTCGCAGACCTACAAGGAGCTGCCGTCGGTCGGCAGCTACACGGTCCATCACCCCTTCACCGGCGAGCCGTACGAGTTCGAGATGCCGGGCGGCGGCCGCGGCTTCACCCGCCCCGCGTCGCTGATCAGCCTGTGGACGCAGGCGCCCTTCCTGCTCAACAACTCGGTCGGCGACTTCCACTACCTGCCGTCGGTCGAGTCGCGCATGGCGTCGTTCGACGACTCGATCGAGAAGATGCTGTGGCCGGAGAAACGCAAGACCGACGCCGACGTGGTGCAGGAGCTCGGGCTGCCCGCCTCGCTGGCGGTCGACCTCCCCGGCTACATGTACCGCACCACCGAGCGCAGCTACCTCAAGGTGCCGGTCGGCTACCTCCCGGACGCCCTGCAGTCGCTGGGCGGCATCGCCCGCTTCTTCCCCTGGGTCAACCTCGACGAGAGGGCGATCGAGATCGGGCCGATCCCCGCCGGCACGCCGGTCAACCTGCTCGCCAACCTCAACCCGCTGTCGGAGGACCGCAGCCTCGCCGCGCGCGCCGAGCACGCCAAGATGCTGGTCGGATTCCTCAAGAAGGCGATCAAGGACCTCAAGTTCCTGCCGCAGGACGCCAGCGACGAGCAGGCGCGCGCCGCCTTCGCCGACCTCGTCCCCGATCTGCTGGCGCTCAGCAAGTGCCCCGACTATGTCGTCAACCGCGGCCACTACTTCGGCACCGACTGGTTCGATCAGGAGCCGGGGCTGTCCGACGACGACAAGTGGGCGCTGATCGAGTACCTGAAGACCCTGTGAGCGGAGGAGGGAGCGGCCGATGACTGCCGAAGCTGCGAAGTACGACTACATCGTCGTCGGCTCCGGAGCCGGCGGCGGCACCGTCGCCGCCCGGCTGGCGGAGAGCGGCATGCGGGTGCTGCTGCTCGAAGCGGGGGGCGACCCGGTCCATCTCCAGGGCGGCGACGCCGTCGACCCCGACGCCAACCGCTTGCCGGAGGACTACCAGGTCCCCGTCTTCCACGCCATCTCGTCCGAGAACAACGCGATGAAGTGGGACTTCTTCGTCGACCACTACTCGGACCCCGAGCGCCGGCGGCGCGACCCCAAGTACAGCGACGACTGGCGCGCCGAGTCGGAGGCGCCGAAGGACCCGGTGATCGGCGAGGGAGGGCGGCCCGACATCGCCGTCGGCCCGCGGGACGAGCCGGCGCGCGGCATCCTCTACCCGCGTGCCGGCACCCTCGGCGGCTGCACCTCGCACAACGCGATGATCACCGTCTACCCGCACAACGCCGACTGGGATTACATCGAGTCGTTGACCGGCGATCGGTCGTGGTCGACCCCCAACATGCGCAAGTACTTCCAGCGCCTCGAGAACTGTCGCTACCGCCCGATCCTGCGACTGCTCGCCAGGCTCGGCTTCAACCCGTCGAAGCACGGCTTCAAGGGGTGGCTGCACACCGAGCTCGCCTTCCCGTGGCGAGCGCTCAAGCGCGACAAGAAGCTGGTCAAGGCGGTCCTCAGCCAGGCGCGCAGCGCGATCGAGAACGAAGAGGACTCCAAGACCAGCAGGGTGAAGTGGTTCCTGGAGGGGAGCGGCGAGCCGAACGACTGGCGGCTGACGCAGAAGAACGCCACCGGCCTGCGCTATCCGCCGCTCGCCACCCGCAACCACCGACGCAACGGCACCCGCGAGCGGGTCCTCGAGGTGGCGCAGCACCACCCTCTCCACGTCGAGCTCGACGCCCTCGCCACCCGGGTGCTGTTCGACGGCACCCGCGCGATCGGGGTCGAGTACCTCAAGGGAGCGCGCCTCTACCGGGCGAGCTTCGACGCCTCCGACGAGCCGGGCGAGGTGCGCCAGGCCCACGCCGAGCGCGAGGTGATCCTCGCCGGCGGCGCCTTCAACACCCCGCAGCTGCTGATGCTCTCCGGCATCGGCCCGCCCGAGGAGCTCGAGCGGCACGGCATCGACTGCCGGGTGCCGCTCGACGGCGTCGGCCGCAACCTCCAGGACCGCTACGAGGTCGGCGTCGTCAATCGGATGAACTTCGACACCTGGAAGGTGCTCGAGGGCGCCAAGTTCGCGCCCGGAGATCCGCAGTTCTCCCAATGGCGGAAAGGGCGCGGTGTCTACACCACCAACGGCGCGGTGCTGGCGGTGATCAAGCGCTCGCTCCCCGAGCGGCCGCTCCCCGACCTCTTCGTCTTCGGGCTGCTCGGCCTCTTCCGCGGCTACTTCCCCAGCTACTCGTCGCTGTTCGCCAAGAACCTCAACTACCTCACCTGGGCGATCCTCAAGGCCCACACCAACAACACCGCCGGCTGGGTCAAGCTGCGCTCCGCCGATCCGCGCGACACGCCGGAGATCAACTTCAAGTACTTCGACGAGGGGAACGACGAGAGTGAGGACGACGTCCGCTCGGTGGTCGAGGGGATCCGGTTCGTGCGCAAGATGACCGCGCCGCTGATCGAGGACGGGCTGATCGCCGAGGAGGCGGCACCCGGCCCCGAGGTCACCTCCGACGAGGATCTCGCCCGGTTCGTCAAGGACCGCGCCTGGGGACACCACGCGTCGTGCACCTGCGCCATCGGGCCGCGCAACCGCAACGGCGTCGTCAACGGCGA
>JBPEXA010000206.1:0-1643 GCA_052032135.1 Thermoanaerobaculia bacterium
GCGGCGCGCTGGGGCGCCACCTGCTGACCGTCGGCGACCTCATGCATCGCGACGAGCAGCTGCCGGCGGTCGGCCTCGACACCCCGATGCCCGACGCGATCTACGAGATGTCGAACAAACGGCTCGGCATCACCGCGGTGATCGACGGCGACGGCAGGCTCGCCGGCTGCATCACCGACGGCGACCTGCGCCGCCTGCTCGCCACCGACGGCTCGCTCCTCGAGCGCACCGCCGCCGACTGCATGCACCCCGACCCGCAGACCATCGCCGCCGCCGAGCTCGCCTCGGCGGCGCTCAAGGCGATGGAGGACCGCCGCATCACGTCGCTCTTCGTCTGCGACGCCGACCGCAAGCTCGAGGGGGTCGTCCACCTCCACGACCTGTGGCGGGTGGAGCTGTTCTGATGACCGACGGCGCCGACCGCGACTTCGCCCGCCGCGCCGCCGACATCGTCGGCGTGCTGTGCGACGTCGACGGCGTGCTGACCGACGGCGGCCTCTACTACGACCGGCGCGGCCACGGCATGCTGCGCTTCGACGTCCGGGACGGGCTCGCCCTGCGGCTCGCGCAACGGGCGGGGCTGCGCACCGGCATCCTCTCCGGCCGCGACTCGCCGGCGCTCGATCACCGCGCCCGCGAGCTCGATCTCGAGCCGCTGATGAGCGGCGTCGCCGACAAGGACGCCGCCTTCGACGCCTGGCTCGAGCGCGAGGCGCTGGCACCGCGCCAGATCGCCTACATCGGCGACGACCTGCCCGACATCGTGGTGCTCGCCCGCTGCGGGCTGTCGTTCGCGCCCGCCGACGCCGCCCCCGAGGTGCGGGCGGTCGTCCACCGGGTGGTCGACCGCCCCGGCGGCCGCGGCGCCGTCCGCGCCATGATCGAGGCGCTGCTCCAGGCGCGCGGCGACTGGGACACGGTCTTCCGCCCGTTCACCTTCGATCGCTGATGCGTCGGATCTGGCGCTCGATTCGAAGCGGCCTGCTGCGGCTCCTGCTGCCGCTGCTGGTCCACACCGTCGGGCGGCTGCCGCTGGGCGGACGCCGGGCGTTCGCGCGCCTGCTCGGCCGCCTCCTATGGCGCACCAACCGCCGCTACCGCCGCCGCGCCATCGACCACCTCGAGATCGCCTTTCCCGAGCTCGACGCCGCCGAGCGGAGAGGAATCGGCCGTCGCAGCTTCGTCCACGCGGCGATGAACGCCGTCGACACCCTTCACGTGCTCGCGCTCGGCAGTCGTCGCATCGCCGAGCGGCTGACGATCGAGGGGTGGGAGGAGGTCGAATCGCTGCGGCAGGCGAAGACGCGGGTGCTGCTGCTGACCGCCCACGCCGGCTTCTGGGAGCTGCTGGCGCTGGTCTGCGCCCGCCACGGGCTCGATCTGTTCGCCGTCGGCCGCCGGCCCGACGACCCGGTGTTCCGCGACGTCGTCACCCGCCTGCGCGAGGCGACCGGCGCGCAGACCATCGAGCGCGGCACCCCCGAGGCGCCGCGGCTGCTGCGCCAGGCGCTGACCGGCGACGCCGCGCTGGTGATGCTGATCGATCAGGACACCCGCGTCGACGGCGTCTGGGTGCCGTTCTTCGGCCGCGCCGCCTTCACCCCGACCGGCGCCGCGGAGATCGCCCTGCGCCACGACCTGAC
>JBPEXA010000207.1:0-10147 GCA_052032135.1 Thermoanaerobaculia bacterium
GGACGACGATGACGTAGAGATCGCTCTCGAGCTCGTCGACGGCGCCGAGGCCGAGGCCGCCGACCTCGAAGTCGGGGGTGGAGGCGAACGCCTCGAGCGCCTCACGGCTGCCGAGTGCCAGGATCTCGTCGCCGGCCTCGAGGGCCACGCTTCCGAGGCGGTCGCGGCGCAGCCGCTCCTCGCTGCGGACGCCGACCACCACCAGGCCGTGACGGGCGCGGAAGTCGAGGTCCCGCAGGGTGCGGCCGATCACCGTCGACTGCGGGCGGACGGTCGCCCGCACGCCGCCGACGCCCGCCATCAGGTCGGGGAGCTCGGCGAACGGCACCGCGCGCACCTCGACGTCCTTGAGCTTCATCAGCTCGCTGAGCTTGTCGACCTCGCCGTCGACGAACAGCACGTCGCCACCCCGCAGCTCGCTGTCGCCGCCCGGCTCGATGCGCCGTGGCCCGCGGAGGATCGACAGCACCTTGACGCCGAGCGTGTTGCCGAGCCGGGTCTCCGCCAGGGTCCGGCCGTCGAGCGGCGTGTCGTCCGGGAGGCGGATGAAGAACAGCCGCTTCTCGATCTGATAGAGCTGGCTCAAGTCGGTGTCCTCGCGCCCCGGGGTGCCGCGCTGGTCGCCGGTGGGGAGGAGCTTGCGACCGAGGGTCAGCATGAAGACGACGCCGAGCGCCAGGATGGCGGCGCCGAGCGGCGTGAAGTCGAAGAGCTGGAACGGCTCGAGGCCGCGGTCGGCGAGGATCTGGGCGGCGAGGATGTTGGGCGGCGTGCCGACCAGGGTGGTGGTGCCGCCGAGGATGGCGCCGAAAGCGAGCGGCATGAAGAGACGCGACGGCGGCAGCCCCGCCCGCGGTCCGAGGGTCGCCACCGCCGGCATCAGCACGGCGGTGGCGGCGATGTTGTTCATGAACGCCGACAGCACGCCGGCGACGACCATCAACAGCACGATGAGGCGGGTCTCGCTGGAGCCGACGAGTCGGTGGATGTACCCCCCGATGGTGTCGGCGACGCCGGTCTCGAGCAGCGCCGCGCCGACGATGAAGACCGACAGCATGGTGATGACCGCCGGTGACGAGAAGCCCTGGAACGCCTCCTCCGGCGTCACGTAGCCGGCGAAGATGAGGACGACGAGGCCGAGGAAGGCGGTCAGGTCGACGGCCAGCTTCTCCGTCAGGAAGAGAACGACCATGACGACGAGAAGCGCGAACAGGGCGCCGATCTGGAGGGTCACGGCGGGATTGTAGCCCGACGCTCGGAGCCGGACGGGCCTCGCGATTCCTAGTAGCATCAGGCGTTCCGATCCCCGGCGGGCACCGCCCGAGGTCTCGATGTCCTCCCCGCTTCGCGTCGACTACGTCTCTCCGCTGCCCCCCGTGCGATCGGGGATTGCCGACTACAGCGCCGATCTGCTGCCGCACCTCGAGCGGATGTGCGACCTGCGCGTCGTGCGCCCCGACGCCACTCCGGTCAGCGAGGCGATCGAGCGACGATGGGAGCCGGTCGGTCCCTCGGCGCTCGGCGAGGAGGGCCGCCTGCCGCTCTATCAGATGGGCAACAACGAGCACCACGCCGCGGTCTGGCGTCTCGCCCACGAGATCCCCGGGGTGCTCACCCTTCACGACCTGGTGCTCCATCACCTGCTGGTCGAGCTGACGCTGGCGCGCGACGACGCCGACGGTTACGCCGAGCGGCTGCGGATGGATCACGGCTGGCTGGGGGAGGTGGTGGCGCGGGCGCGGCGCTGGACCGAGCTCGGCAGCTCGGCGACCTTCGGCCTGCCGGTGCACCGCACCCTGCTGCGCCGCCAGCGCGGGGTGCTGGTCCACAGCCGCTGGGCGGCGTCGGTCGTGGCCGAGGAGGACGACGAGCTCGCGGTGCGCGCGGTGCCGATGGGGGTGCCGTTGCCGCAGCCGCCGAGCGCCGAGGCGTCGGCCGCCTGGCGTGAGCGCGCCGGGCTGCCGGCGACGGCGCCGGTGATCGGCTCCTTCGGCTTCCAGACGCCGATCAAGCGGACCGAACGGGCGATCGCCGCCCTGGCGCAGCCGCAGCTCGCCGAGGTGCACCTGCTGATCGGCGGCGAGGTGTCGCCCGGCCTCGACCTCGAAACGGCGGCTCGGGAGGCGGGGGTCGCGGAGCGCGTCCACTTGCTCGGCTTCCTGCCCTTCGAGGAGTTCGAGACGGCGATCGCGGCGTGCGACCTGTGCCTCAACCTCCGCTACCCGACCGCCGGCGAGACTTCCGCCTCGCTGTTGCGGATGCTCGCCCTCGGGCGGCCGGCGATCGTCTCGGATTTCGCCCAGTTCTCCGAGCTGCCGGACGCGGTCGCCGTCAAGGTGCCGCTCGGCGACGACGAGGTCGTCGCCCTGGCGAAGGCGGTGGGCGCCCTGTTGCGGGACCGCGACCGGCTGTCGACAATGGGCGAGCAGGCGCGCGAGTACGTCGCCGCCGAGCACGACCCGCGGCGCGCCGCCGCCGCCGTGGTCGAGGCGTGCGCGGAGCTCGGCTCTCTCGAGCCTCCGGGCGACCGACCGGCAGCGCCGCCGATGCCGACCAGCTTCCTCTACCGTTCGCTGCCGGGGACGCTCGAGGTCGAGGGGGCCGAGGCGCCGTGGCCGGTCGGCGAGGCGCGCACCCTGTCGGTCCGGCTGCGCAACGACGGCATCGCCCGCTGGTTGTCGGCGGAGCACGAGATCGGCGGCGTGATGGTCGACGTCCACTGGCGGCGGGAGCGACGGGGCGCTGCCGGCGAGCGCCACTGGCTCGAGCTGCCACGGGACCTGACGCCGGGGCAGGAGATCGTGCTCGAGCTCACCCTCCGCCGGCCGCTCGAGGACGCCCATCTGCTGGTGGTCGAGCCGCATCTGCGGGAGATCACCGGCTTCAACGCGATCGACGGGCCGACCTGGGTCGGAGAGGTCGCATGAGCGAGCGGCGGCCGGAGCCCCCCGTCGATCTCGCCGGCTGGCGGGCGCTGTGGGAACGGGACGCCCGCTGGGAGCTGCCGGCGCCGTCGGGGGTCAGGGGGACGCTCGTCGCAGGGGTCCGCAAGCTGCTGCGGCCGCTGTTCGCGGCGCCGCTCGCCGACCTCTGGCAGCGGCAGCGGGCCTTCAACCTGGTGGTCCAGGAGCAGCTCGAGCGGCAGGCGGGCGACCAGGCGGCGATCGCGAAGCTGACCGACGCGGTCGCCGGCCTCGGCAGGGACCTCCAGACCGTGCAGCAGGAGCTCGGGCGGGACATCCGGCACAGCGAGCAGCAGCTGGAGACCGCGATCCGCGAGGCGAGCGCCGAGCTGCTGACCTACATCGACGCCCACGAGCAGCAGATCCGCAGAATGGCGGAGCTCGAGAGCGAGGGCTTCGACGAGATGCGGCGCCATCACGAGGCGGCCTTCGGTCTCCTCGACCACAAGCTCGAGCACTACCGTCGCCGCGCCTCCGAGCTGCGGGCGAGCCTCGTGTCGTTGTTGGAGATCGCCGACGACGGTGGCGCTCCCGCCCTCGCCGAGGCGGTCGAGGAGCAGGCGTACCTCGAGCTCGAACGGCGCCATCGCGGCACCGAGGCGGAGATCCGGGAGCGGATCGCCCCCTATCTCGAGTTCTTCGGTGCCGCTGCGCAGGGCGGCGGCGAGGTCGTCGACCTCGGTTGCGGACGGGGCGAGGCGCTGACGCTGCTCGCCGAGCGCGGCATCCCGGCCCGCGGCGTCGACAGCAACGGCGAGATGGTCGCCCGCTGCCGCGAGCAGGGGCTGGCCGCCGAGCAGGGGGATCTGTTCGACGCCCTGCGCGAGGCGCCGGCCGGCACGCTGGGCGGGGTGATCTCCTTCCACGTCATCGAGCACCTCACCCCCGCGGCGCTGCAGCAGCTGGTGCTGCTCGCCTGGCGGGCGCTGCGACCGGGCGGGGTGCTGGTCGTCGAGACGCCGAATCCGCTGTCGGTGGTGGTCGGCGCATCCTCCTTCTGGCTCGACCCCACGCACCAGCGTCCGGTGCACCCCGATGCCCTCGAGCTCCTCTTCGAGCATGCCGGCTTCGAGGCGGTCGAGCGCATCGACCGGCAGCCGTTCGCCGCCGACCGGCGGCTGCCGGAGATCGAGCTGGAAGGGCTGTCGGGCGAGGTGCTGCGGCTGGCCGACGAGGTCAACCGTCTGCGCGATCGGCTCGACGCCGTCCTCTACGGCTTCCAGGACTACGGCATGGTCGGCCGCAAGCCCGAGCCGGCGTGAAGCGGTCGGACGGCGGTTCGTGGCGGGCGCCGGCCGGCGGCTGGCTGCTGGCGGCCACCGCGGCGGTGATCACCCTGTTCGTCGTGCTCGGCGCGATGCGCGGCGCGCTGTCGCGGGTGGTGGGCGACGAGGGGACCTACCTGGCGATGGCGGCCAGCGTGGCGCTCGACGGCGACCTGCGTTTCGGCGACGACGATCTCGAGCGGGTGCTGGCGGCCGAAGCGGGGGGGCGCAAGGCGGTCATCCTGCAGCGGGCGGACGGCGAGGTGAGCTATTCGAAGCCCCCGCTCTTCGCGATCGTGGCGGCCCCCTTCTATCGACTGGCGGGCGACGCCGGCGTGGTGATCCTCAACCTGCTGGCGCTGGCGGCGGCGGCGGTGCTCGTCTGGGGATTTGCCCGCAGGCTGGGACCCGAGCTGCCGGCCGGCTGGACCGTCCTCACCTTCCTCGGTGCCGGTGCGCTCGTCCCCTACCTGGTCTATCGGACGAGTGATCTGCTGCAGGCGGCGCTGGCGATCGCCGGCGCCGTGCTGGCGGTGGCGGGCGCCCGCCCGCCGGCCGGCGACCCGCAACCTCGGAATCGGCTGCAACGGTGGCTCGACGCCCGCTGGGCGCCGTGGGTCGGAGGCGTGCTACTCGGCGCACTCGGCGTCACCCGCTATCCGAACTTCATGGTCGCGATCGGCATCGTCGGCGCGCTGCTGTTGACGGCGCGCTGGAAGCGCGCCATCGCGGTGGCGGCGGGCGCGCTGGTGGCGACGGCGGCTCTCGCGGTGCTCGGCGAGGCCGCCACCGGCACCGTCAACGCCTACAAGGCCGATCGGGCGACCTTCAACAACGTCACCGGCTACCCCGAGTCGGCCGACGATCCCGGCTTCGGCGAGCGACGGGCGACGCAGCGCCTGTCGCTGAAGCCGATCGTCCGTCCGCGGGTGACCGCCTATTCGACCCTCTACTACTTCCTCGGGCGGCATACCGGCATCCTGTTCTACTTCCCCGCCGTGCTGGCGCTCGCCCTCACCGTCGGCCGCCGCAACGACGCGCTCGGGGGACTGCTGGCGGCGAGCGCCGCCGGCGCGGTCGTCTTCTATCTGGTGTGGATGCCGGAGAACTACTTCGGCGGCGCCACCTTCATCGGCAACCGCTACTTCCTGCCGATCTACGCCTTGCTGCTGGTGGCGCTGCCGCGGCTGCCGAGCCGCCGTGCGCTGGCGGTCACCTGGGCGGTCGCCGTGGTGGTGGGCGTCTCGGCGCTGCTGTCGGCGGCGCGCACCCGCGACCTCGGCGGTCTGAGCCAGAGCCACGCCTTCGCCGGGGTCTTCCGTCGCCTCCCCTTCGAATCGACAGCGCGGGCGATCGACGGCCGCCGCGACCGCTACTGGTCGGGCGACTTCCTCCGTTTCCAGGACCCCTACGCCCGGGTCGAGGGAGACGGCTGGTGGCTGTCGAGCACGCGGCCGGCGAGCGACGTCGAGATCGTCACCCGGCATCCGATCGATCGGCTCGACCTGTTGGTCCGCTCGCCCGACGGAGACGTCGAGCTGGCGGTCTCGGACTGGGCGTCGCGGGCGACGCTCGCCGTCGAGCGCACCGGCGACGGCCCCGGACGGCTGGTGTCGATCGAGCCGTCGGACGCCTGGCGTCGGCATCGCTTCTGGTGGCCGCCGTGGGAGACCTACGACGCCCGCGTCGTCCGCATCGGCGTGCGGGCGGCGGAGGCCCGCGACGTGGAGGTGCGCTATCTCGGCACCACCCTCGACGGCATGTTCGACACCAGGGTGCACTCCGCGTCGGTGCCGGAGCGCGTCGCCGCCGGCTCGCGATCGACGGTGGCGCTGCGGGTTCGCAACATGAGCCACTACCCGTGGTACCGCCGCGGCGTGGTGCCGGTGCAGCTGGTGCACTGGTTGAGCAGACCCCCCTCGCCGCTGCCGATCGGCGAGCTGGTGCGCACCGAGCTGCCCCACGACGTCATCTCCGGCGATCCGGTCGATCTCGAGCTCGCCGTGCAATGGCCCGACGAGCCGGGCCGCTACCGACTGACCTTCGATCTGCAGTTCGGCGAGCTGGTCCGCTTCGAGGAGCGGATCGGCGAGCCGCTGCTGGTCGCCGACGTCGAGGTGGTGGCGGCGCTAGACTAGGCACTTCCGTTCCAGAGGAGACTCGATGGCGAGAAAGATGTACTCCAAGGTCGTCTGGCCCGGCTTCTCGAGCGGGCCCTCCCAGCGGCACGTCGAGCAGGTCGGTCGCAACGACCCATGTCCTTGCGGCAGCGGCAAGAAGTACAAGAAGTGCCACGAGAGCGAGGGGACGGCGTACCTGCAGAAGCTCGCCCGCGAGCATGATCGCGAAGACGCCAGGAAGCTGCGGGCGAAGCTGAAGGCCGATGGCGTCCCCTGGTACCGGCGCCTGTTCGTCGGTCGCTGACCCGAGGCGCGGCGGGCGGACCCGGTGAGCGATCGCGAGCGCAGGTTCAAGCGGGCGCTCTTCGTCTGGGTGTGGGTGGCGATCTTCGTCTTCGGCGTCCACGTGGTGCGCTTCATCGACGATCCCTCCCAGCTGACGTTCGAGTGGTTCGCGGCGCTGCCCGCCTGGCTCCTCGGCCTGCTGATCGCGGTGCTGGTGACCGGCCCGGTGCTGTTGGTGCAGTACCTGAGGATCCGCGCCTCGCCGCCGCCCCCGCCGCCGCCCCCGGCGGAGTCCGGCGGAGCGTCGGACGTCGAGTCGATCTCCGAGCGCGAGGTGCGCTCCACCAGCACCGGTTGCCTGGCCGGCTTCTTCTCGGTCTTCCTGGCGGCCGGGCTGCTGTTCGCCACCTTCTTCGTCGTCCCCGCCGTCCGCAACGTTCGCGCGATGCTGACCTGGGAAGAGGTCGACTGCGAGGTGCTCGAGAGCTTCGTCGAGACCCATTCGGGCAGCGACAGCACGACCTACAGCGTCGAGGTGCGCTACCGCTACCAGTGGGAGGGCGTCGACTACGAGGGCGACCGCTACCACTTCATCGGCGGCGCTTCGAGCGGCCGTGACGCCAAGCAGGAGACGGTCGACCGGTTGCCGCCGGGAGAGATCGCCCGCTGCTGGATCGATCCCGACGAGCCGTCGGAGTCGGTGCTCAGTCTCGCCTGGACCTGGGAGTACCTCTTCGTCCTGCTGCCGATGGTGTTCATCGCCATCGGCGGCGGCGGCCTCGTCTTCGCTTGGGCGTCGTGGCGCAACGAACGCGAACGGCGGGAGCTCGAGCGCAGCGGTCAGGTGGTGGAGCCGCCGCGCGACGAGGTGGTGCCGACGGTGGCCGCGGGCCCGGTCGAGATCGAGGAGAAGGCGGGGCCGGTCGCCAAGCTGATCATCATGATCGGGGTCGCGCTGTTCTGGAACGGCGTCGTCTCTGTTTTTCTGTGGGCGCTCTACGACGAGTGGCGGTCGACGGGAAGTCTCGACAGCTGTCTCGCGATCTTCCTGATCCCGTTCGTCCTCGTCGGAGTGCTGCTGCTGATCTCGGTCCCGTACCAGGTGCTCGCGCTCGCCAACCCGCGACCAAAGCTGCGGCTCGCCCACAGCGGGGTGCCGATCGGCGGCTCGACCGCCCTCGAATGGAGCTTCGAGGGGGCGAGCGGCCGGCTCCGCGACCTGAAGATCGTCCTCGAGGGGACGGAGAGCGCCACCTACCGCCGGGGGACCCGCACCCACACCGAGTCGCGGGTGTTCGAGCGCATCGCCGTGCTCACCTCGACCCCCGGCATGCTGCTGGGCAGAGGGAGCGTCGACCTCGAGGTGCCGGCGGACACGATGCACACCTTCGAGGGATCGAGGAATCAGGTGACGTGGACGCTGCAGCTGCACGGTTCGATCCGTCGCTGGCCGGACGTCATGGCGCAGTACCCCTTCGTCGTGCTGCCGCCGCAGGGCGAGGACGAGTCGTGAGCGTGCTGCGCATCGAGCTCGACGACGCGCCGGCCGTGTTCCGACCGGGCGAGACGATCCGCGGGCGCGCCGTCTGGCAGCTCGACACCCCTCCGGAGGATCTCGAGGTCCGCCTCTTCTGGTACACCGAGGGGAAGGGCGACCAGGACGTCGGCGTCGTCGAGCGCCTCGATCTCGACCCCGGACGGCCGTCGGGCGAGGAGGAGTTCGAGTTCGAGGTGCCGTGGGCGCCGCTCTCCTTCTCCGGTCAGCTGATCAGTCTGGCGTGGGCGATCGAGCTGGTCGCCAACCCCGGCGCCTGGACCGGCCGGGTCGATCTCGTCGTCGGCCACGGCGATCGCGAGATCGACATTCGCGCCGATCCGCCGGAGCTCGATTCCGCCGACTGGGTGACGTCGTGAGGGCCGCCGACAACCCCTTCCGCATGTCGCGCCTCGATGCCCTCGACTACCGGGCGCCCGGCTTCGATTGGCCGGCGCTGCTCGAGCGCCTCGACGCGCTCGGCGGCCGCGGCTTCGTTCGCGGCGCCTGCGGCAGCGGCAAGAGCACCCTGCTGCGCGGCCTCGAACGCCGGCTGCGGGAGCGTGGACTGCGGGTGCGGCGGCTGCGCCCCGACCCCGACGACCGGCGGCGGGCGGCGCGGCAGCTCGGCCGCTTCGTGGCGGCGGTCGACGGGGAGACCGCCTTGCTGCTCGACGGCTGGGACCGGCTCGGCCTTCGCGCCCGTCGGCGGCTCGGTCGTGCGGCGGCGCGAGCGGCGTGCTCCGTCCACACCACCCATCGCCAGCGCGGCAGGGCGACCCTCCACCGCTGCGCCACCACGCCGCGGCTGCTCGAGGAGCTGATCGCCGAGCTCGACGGGAGCGGATCGTGGGGCGGCGGGGTCGAGCCGCTCTTCCGCCGGCATCGCGGCAACCTTCGCACCGCGTTGAGGGAGTGCTATGCGCGCGCGGCGAAGGAAGGGCTGCGATGAGCGGCCGCCGGCGGTCTCTTGTCGTCCTCGTGCTGACAGTGGTCGCCGTCGGCTGCGGTGGCTCGAGCTCGCCGACCGAGTCGACGGCGCCGCCGGTGCCGATCGCCGGTCGTGGCGACGTCTGCGCCGGCTACGGAGACTGGTCGGCTTCTCCCTTCGTGCTCCCCTACGGGGTCGGTGAACGGCACCTGGTGACCCAGGACAACTGCACCCCGTTCACCCATTCGGGACGGATGCGCTACGCCTACGACTTCGACATGCCGGTCGGCACCGAGATCACCGCCGCCCGCGCCGGTGTCGTCGTCTATCTCGAGGAGCACTGGCCGGACGGCGACGGTCAGTGGTACCACTCCAATCTGGTGCGCATCGACCATGGCGACGGCACCTACGCCCTCTACGCCCACCTGACCACCGACGGGGTGCTGGTCGAGGTCGGTGATCGCGTCGCCGTGGGAGAGGTGATCGCGCTGTCGGGCAACAGCGGCTACACCCTCGATCAGCCCCACCTTCATTTCCACGTCGCGCCGTGCTCGTTCTACGAGCTGTGCGGCACCGTGCCGGTCACCTTCCGCAACACCGATCCCAACCCCGCGGGGCTCGCCGCCGGCCGCCAGTGGCCGGCGCTCCCCTACTGAGATGGAGGCGGCCGGTGGAGCGCGGACCGTCGAGGTCGGCGGTGCGACGATCGGCTTCGACGATCACGGCAGCGGCGACTGCCTGCTGCTCACCCACAGCTTTCTCTGCTCGCGCCGCATGTGGGCGATGCAGGCGGCCGCGCTAAGTCGGCAGTATCGGGTGATCAACGTCGACCTGCCGGGGCACGGCGAGTCGCCCCTCGGCAGCGCGCCGCTGACCCTCGGGCGGTTGGCCGACGATCTCGTCGCCGTGCTCGACGCCTGCGAGGTCGATCGAGCGACCTGGATCGGGCTGTCGATCGGCGGCATGCTGTCGCTGCGGGCGGCGGTGGAGCACCCGGAGAGGGTGGCCGCCCTGGTGATCGCCGACAGCGACGGCGGTCGCGATCCGTG
>JBPEXA010000208.1:0-4091 GCA_052032135.1 Thermoanaerobaculia bacterium
CCGCGCCGCCGCCTGGTCGGGGCTGCGCCCGGCGAGCGGCGACGGTCGACCGGTGGTCGGACCGTGGCGGGACTGGCCGCTGTTCGTCGCCGCCGGCCACCATCGCGACGGCATCCTGCTCGCACCGTGGACCGCGCGCTGCGCCGCGGCGTGGGCGGCGGACGCCGGCTGGCGGCCGGCACCCGAGCTGGCGCCCGGCCGCTTCGCGGCCGACCCGGTCGCCACCGGCGTTCGAGGGTCGGTGTGACCCACATCATCACCGAGCCCTGCACCGACACCAAGGACACCGCCTGCGTCGACGTCTGTCCCGTCGACTGCATCTATGACGACGAGGGGTGGCCGACGCTGCTGATCCACCCCGACGAGTGCATCGATTGCGGCCTCTGTGTCGACGTCTGCCCGGTGCAGGCGATCTACCCGATCGAGGACGTCCCCGAGCGCTGGCGCTCGTGGATCGATCGCAACTACGAGGCGTTCGGCCTCGACGCGCCGTAGCCCGATCTGCCGACCGCGTCGGTAGCCACTGGCATCTCGGAGCACCACCGGGCGCAGAGCCCCGAACCTGCGCCACTCATCAGCAAGTTTGCAAACCTGCGTCGTTTCGGCTAAGATATGCCCGTCTCGGAGGAAAGCTCCTCTGAGCCGACGAAGGAGCTTTTCTTGGACTACAAGGACTACTACGCGACCCTCGGCGTCGACCGCAAGGCCTCCAAGTCGGAGATCCAGAAGGCCTATCGGAAGCTCGCCCGCAAGTTCCACCCCGACGTCAACAAGACGCCGGAGGGGGAGGAGCGTTTCAAGGAGATCACCGAGGCGTACGAGGTCCTGAAGGACAAGGAGAAGCGGGCCAAGTACGACCAGTTCGGCTCGGCGTGGAAGCAGGCGCAGTCGAGCGGCGGCCCGCCGCCCGGATTCGAGGACCTCTTCGCCGGCTTCGGCGGCGGCGGCGGCGGTGGGCGCGGCTTCTCGACCGCCGGCGACGGCGGGTTCAGCTCGTTCTTCGAGATGCTCTTCGGCGGCGGCGGCGGCGGCGCCACACCGGGTGGCGGCGCCCGCGGCTTCCAGTGGGCGGGACAGGCGCCGCCGCAACCCGCCGCCGACCACGAAGCGCGACTGACCCTCACCCTCGAGGAGGCGGCGCGCGGAGGCCAGCGCGAGATCACCCTGCGCGACGACGCCGCCGGCAAGCCCAAGACGTTGCGGGTCAAGATCCCGCGCGGCGTCAAGTCCGGGCAACGGATCCGCCTCTCCGGCCAGGGGGGCGCCTCGAGCGCCGGCGAGCGCGGCGACCTCTATCTCCGCATCGACGTCCTGCCCGACCCCCGCTTCGACCTCGACGGGCAGCAGCTCCACAGCAAGCTCAAGGTGACGCCGTGGGAGGCGGCGCTCGGCGGCGAGGCGGAGGTGGCGACCCTCGAAGGCCCGGTGCGGGTGAAGATCCCGGCCGGCTCCTCGAGCGGCCGCAAGATCCGCCTGCGCGGCAAGGGCTACCCCACCGGCAAGGGGGCGGCGGGCGACCTCATCGTCGAGCTGCAGGTGGTGCTCCCCGACGAGCTCACCGACGCCGAGCGCGATCTCTTCCAACAACTCTCCGACGTGTCGCCGTTCACGCCGCGCGCCGGAAGCTCTCGATAGGAACCGCAGCATGAATCTCGAACAGTTGACTCAGAAGTCCCAGGAGGCGCTCAACGAGGCCCAGACGCTCGCCACCCGGCGCCAGCATCAGGAGGTCGACACCGAGCATCTCCTCGCCACCCTGCTCGAGCAGCCGTCCGGCCTTGTGCCGCGACTGCTCGAGCGGATGAACGTGCCGATCGCCGACCTGCGGGCGGCGGTCGACGACGAGCTCGCCAAGCGCCCGAGCGTCAGCGGCAGCGGGGTCGAGCCCGGCAAGATCTACGTCACCCAGCGGCTGCAGCAGCTGCTGGTCGGGGCGCAGGACGAGGCGCGCCGCCTCAAGGACGAGTACGTGTCGGTCGAGCATCTGCTGCTGGCGATGCTCGCCGAGGGGAGCCGGGGCGCGGCCGGCAAGCTGCTCGCCGAGCACGGGGTCGAAGGGCCGGCGCTGCTCGCCGCGCTGCAGGAGGTTCGCGGCAGCCAGCGGGTGACCAGCGCCACGCCCGAAGGCGCCTACGAGGCGCTGGAGAAGTACGGCGTCGACCTCGTCGCCCAGGCGCGCGCCGGCAAGGTCGACCCGATCATCGGCCGCGACTCCGAGATCCGCCGCGTCATCCGCATCCTGTCGCGAAAGACCAAGAACAACCCGGTGCTGATCGGCGAGCCGGGGGTCGGCAAGACGGCGATCGCCGAGGGGCTCGCGCAGCGCATCGTGCGCGGAGACGTCCCCGAGTGGCTGCGCGACCGCGCGATCTTCTCGCTCGACCTCGGGGCGCTGCTGGCCGGCGCCAAGTACCGCGGCGAGTTCGAGGAGCGGCTGAAGGCGGTGCTCAACGAGATCAAGGAGAGCGAGGGGCGGATCCTGCTCTTCATCGACGAGCTCCACAACATCGTCGGCGCCGGCCGCACCGAGGGGTCGACCGACGCCGGCAACCTGCTCAAGCCGATGCTCGCCCGCGGCGAGCTGCACTGCATCGGCGCCACCACCCTCGACGAGTACCGCAAGTACATCGAGAAGGACGCCGCCCTCGAGCGCCGGTTCCAGCCGGTGCTCGTCGACGCGTCGACGGTCGAGGACTCGATCTCGATCCTCCGCGGCCTGCGCGAGCGCTACGAGGTCCATCACGGCGTGCGGATCGCCGACGACGCCCTGGTCGCCGCGGCGGTGCTCTCCGACCGCTACATCAGCGACCGCTTCCTCCCCGACAAGGCGATCGACCTCATCGACGAGGCGAGCGCCATGGTGCGCACCGAGATCGACTCGATGCCGGCCGACCTCGACGAGGCGACGCGCAAGGTGATGCGGCTCGAGATCGAGGAGGCGGCGCTCAAGAAGGAGAAAGGACGCGCCGCCAAGGAGCGGCTCGCCGACCTGCGCAAGGAGCTCGCCGACCTCAAGGCGTCCGCCGACGCCATGCGGGCGCAGTGGGACGCCGAGAAGGCGGCGATCGAGCGGGTGCGCGAGCTGCGCGGCGAGATCGAGCAGATCCGTCTCGAGATCGAGCAGGCGGAGCGCGACTACGATCTCAACCGCGCCGCCGAGCTGCGGCACGGCCGGCTCCCCGAGCTCGAGGCGGAGCTCGCCGAGCGGGAGGCGAAGATCGAAGAGGGGGAGCGGCTGCTGCGCGAGGAGGTGACCGAGCACGAGGTCAGCGAGATCGTCTCGCGGTGGACGGGCATCCCGGTGCAGAAGCTGGTCGAGGGCGAGCGCGACAAGCTGCTGCGGCTCGACGAGATCCTCCACCAGCGGGTGATCGGCCAGGACGAGGCGGTGCAGCGGGTCGCCGACGCGGTGATCCGCGCCCGCGCCGGGATCAAGGATCCGCGGCGACCGATCGGCTCGTTCCTCTTCCTCGGCCCGACCGGCGTCGGCAAGACCGAGCTGGCGAAGACGCTCGCCGCGACGCTCTTCGACTCCGAGGAGAACATCGTCCGCATCGACATGAGCGAGTACATGGAGCGGCATGCGGTGTCGCGCCTGATCGGCGCGCCGCCCGGCTACGTCGGCTACGAGGAAGGGGGGCAGCTGACCGAGGCGGTGCGCCGCAAGCCCTACTCGGTCGTCCTCTTCGACGAGGTCGAGAAGGCGCACCCCGACGCCTTCAACGTGCTGCTGCAGATCCTCGACGACGGGCGGGTCACCGACTCTCAGGGTCGCACCGTCGACTTCAAGAACACCGTCCTCATCATGACCTCGAACCTGGGCTCGCAGCATCTGCTCGAGGGGGTGGCGCCCGACGGCACCATCACCGACGAGGCGCGCGACAAGGTGATGGACGAGCTGCGCCGCCAGTTCCGGCCCGAGTTCCTCAACCGGATCGACGAGACGGTGCTGTTCAAGACCCTGACCCTCGACGAGATCGAGCAGATCGTCGAGCTGCTGGTCGAGGACCTGCGCCTGCGGCTGACCGATCGCGGCATCAAACTCGAGCTCACCCCCGAGGCGCGGCAGCTGATCGCCCGCAGCGGCTTCG
>JBPEXA010000209.1:0-1976 GCA_052032135.1 Thermoanaerobaculia bacterium
GGGGATGGACGGGCTGGAGGCGACCCGCCGCCTCGCCGCCGAGCTGCCCGAGGTCAAGGTGGTCATCCTCACCGCCTCGGAGGACGACAACGACCTGTTCGAGGCGATCAAGTCGGGCGCCAAGGGCTACCTCACCAAGAACCTCGAGTCGGAGACCTTCTTCGACCTGCTCGCCGGGGTGGCGCGCGGCGAGCCGGCGCTCAGCGCGGCGCTGGCGCAGAAGCTGCTCGAGGAGTTCGCCCGCCCGAACACCGACCGCAACGACGATCCCGACGCGCTGACCCGGCGCGAGCAGGAGGTGCTCGAGCTGATGGTCGCCGGCACCACCTCCAACCGCGCGCTCGCCGAGGCGCTCGAGGTGTCCGAGAACACCATCAAGTTCCACGTCCGCAACATCCTCGACAAGCTCCACCTCCACAACCGGGCGCAGGTGGTCGGTTACGCGCTGCGCAACCGGATGGTGGAGCCGGAGCCGGAAGCCGAGTAGGCGTCAGCGCCGAAGCAGCGCCAGCAGGTAGACGCCGATCCCGGCGGCGACGGCGCTGCCGCCGACGAGCAGGAAGGCGAGGAAGGCGGACGGCGTCGTCCAGATCAGGGTGGTCGCCTGCACGGCCAGGCCGGCGGCGATCAGCCACGCCGCGAGCCGCAGCCGCGAGGCGAGCGTCGCGTCAGGCATCGCCGTCGCCCCCCGCCGGCGACCAACGCGGGAGCTCGGGGAGATCCTCGACGGCGTGCACGAGGTCGTGGCACTCGAGGCAGCTCGTCTCCCCCGACGCGAACTCCTGCTGGAAGTCGACGTGCAGCTCGCTCTCCTCGAAGCTGCGGGCACCCGCATGACAGTGCAGGCACTCGCGGTTGTCGTAGGGCTCGTAGAGCTCGATCGTCTCGGGGACCTCACCGACGTAGTGCACCCACACGTGCCGCAGCCCCTTGAGCTTGGCGGAGAGGTCGCCGTACATGGTGTAGGTGGTGTGACAGTCGTAGCAGGCGCGCTCGCGATCGACGCGCAGGTTCTGGAAGTGACTCGCCGGTACGAACTCCGCGTCGTCGACGTAGAGGCTCGCGCCGTAGGGCTCCATCTCGTGGCACGAGAGGCAGAACTCGGTGCGCTTCGAATGCTCGAGATGGAGGTGGGTGCCGAGGGTCGTCGCCAGCACCGGCAACGCCAGGAAGGCGCCGAAGGCGATGATCTTGCCGGCCGTCGACTCCAGCGACCGCGGGCGCATCGCCACCGCCAGCAGGAGCACGACGGCGATCGCGCCGAGGGCGAGCACCATCGGCGTGCCGATCAACCGCGGTGCCTCCCGGCCTCCGGCGTCGCGCTCAGCTCCCCTCCTCCGCCGCCAGCGACGCCAGCCAGTCGACGATCACCGCGAGCTCCTCGTCGGTCCCCTTGAACGTCTTGGTGTGGTCCTCGCCGTCGCGGGCCTCCTCCTTGCGCAGGTAGCGGCCGAGGGCGGCGAGATCCTCGGTCGAGTAGCCGGTGAGATCGGGCCCCGGCTCCTTCGCCTTGGCCTCGATGCCGGCCGCCTCGACGGCGTGGCAGACGTTGCAGCGGTGGTCGAGGAACGCCGCACGACCGGCGGGCGTCTCCTCGTCGGCCCGCGCGGGCGCGACGGCAGCGGTCGCCATCACCCCCGAGGCGGCGAGAGCGGCGATCACGAGAGCGGCGGGGCGTCGTCTGGATCTCATCGGCGTTCGGCCTCCACTGACAGGCGGTCCATTGTCGCGCACCGCCTCCGCTCGGCCCAGAGCCGGAGGGGCGGGCGCCTCCCTACCCCGGTGGAGGGGCCGACGGGCCACGTCACCGGACGTTGGCGGCTCCGGCCGCACCACCTAGCCTGAGGACACTCACCTCAGGAGGTGCCCGATGGCCACAGCATCCTTGCGACCCATCCTCTTCGCGATCGCCGCCGGCGGCGTGCTCGCCCTCGCCTCTTCGGGGGCCGGAGCCGCGACCTCGCCGTCGATGGAGA
>JBPEXA010000021.1:0-4521 GCA_052032135.1 Thermoanaerobaculia bacterium
TCGCATGATGAGATCGCCGGGGACGAAGATCACCGGCCGCATCTCGGCCGCGATGTCCTCGATCAGGTCGTGGCTCGCCTCGCGGAAGAACGGGACCTTCTGGATGATGTCGCGGTTGAGGAACAGCGACACCTCGGTGCGCAGCGTCGGCGGTAGCGCGGAGATCGCCGCCGATTCGTCGTAGCCGAGTCGCATCTGCCAGAGGTGGTCGTAGTAGTCGAGGATGCGGCGCTGGAGGTCGACCGGCACCTCGCGGTAGCGCATGAAGGCGGTCACCCGCTCGACCATCTCGCGGTGGCGCACCCGTGCCGGATTGAGGTTGGCGAGCTGTCCGGCGACGCTGCCGATCAGGTAGCCGTAGACGGCGACGCCGATCACCATCACCAGCATGGCGTAGAGGATCTCGGCGTTGCCGTCCGGCGTGATGTCGCCGTAGCCGACGGTCGTCGAGGTGGTCACCCACCAGTAGAGCGCGCGCACATACGCGGTGACGGGGTCCTCGCCCGCCGCCGAGCCTCGCAGCACCAGCCAGCCACAGGCGCTCCAGTGAGCGATCAACGCCAGCCAGACGACGAAGGAGGCCAGCCGGCGGCCGATCGGCCGCGTCGGATCGGCGTGCCGCCACCGCCGCAGGCTCTGCGCCACCCTCCCGAGCTTGGCGAGCCGCAGCAGGCTCCACGCCGGGGCGATCGGCAGCAGCCCGTAGGGCACCGCCGCCAACAGGTCCGCCACCCGCCACCCCGCCGCCTCCCGCTCCCGCCACCGCACCACCAGGTCGACGGCGAACAGCGCGGTGAGCGCCACCTCGAGCGCGCCCCCGTAGGGCCACGCCTGCGCGAAGACGAGGCGTAGCGGGACGGCGATCGCCGCCACCACCGCGGCGGCGGCGACCAGGTAGTCCCACCCCCGCAACCTCGGACCGCTGTCACCCGGCATCGGCCGCGATGATACCGGTCTCGCCCGGTGGTATCCTGTCGCCAATCCGAAGCGTTGGTGGGAGGAGGCGAGGTTGCGAAGATCGATCGCTGTTGCCGTCACACTGCTGCTCGCATCGAGCGGCGCGATCGCCGCCGCCGAAGCGATCGGCGTCGTCAAAGAAGTGAGCGGCAACGCCTTTCTCGTCCGTGACGGCGAGCGGCTGCGCGCCAGCCTGACGGACCCCGTCCACCTGTACGACACGCTCGAGACCGGCCCCGACGGCGCGCTCGGCGTCCTGCTCGACGACGACTCGCGCTATTCGATCGACGGCGACTCGTCGTTCACGCTGCAGGAGTACCACTACGACGGCGAGGCCGGCAGCGGCTCGTTCGTCGGCCGGCTGGCGCGCGGCGCGCTGCTCGCGGTCTCCGGCTGGATCGCCAAGCTGGCGCCCGACACGGCGAAGATCGAGACCGAGGTGAGCACGGTCGGCGTGCGCGGCACCAAGATGCTGATCGTCGTGCGCTACGCCGACCCGGTCGGCGAGGAGGATCGATGAGGCGCGCGCCGCTCGCGCTGCTCGTCGCGCTGCTCCTTCCGGGGTGCTACGTCCACCGCGACCAGGTCCCGGTGTGGCCGTTCGACGCCCCGGTGACGCCGCCTCTCGAGGAGCCGCCACCGCCGGGGCCGCGGCTGGTCGAGCAGTACGTGGTGCTGCTCCCCGACGACGACGGGACGGTCGGCGCCATCTCGGTCAGCGACGGCGAGCGCACCGTCGTCCTGGACGAGGCGTATCAGGCGGTCGACTTCGACAATCTCGACGCCCCTTACAGGATGGAACCGGAGGGCGCCACCCAGGGGTTCCGGCCCGCCGTCGATCACCTCCCTCCGGCCCCCACCAGCTACACCGTCTTTTTCGAGTACGGCTCCGCGGACCTGACCTCGGAGTCCCAGCAGGCGATGGCGAGCATCGTCGAGAACATCACCCGCAGATCGGCGCCCGCAGTCCGGCTCGAGGGACACTGCGACCGCGCCGGCACCCGACCGAACAACGAGGCGATGTCGCAGCGGCGTGCCGAGGCCGTGCGCGACCTCATCCTCGCAGCCGGCGTCGCGAGCGATCTCGTGCTGGTCGAGTGGTTCGGCGAAGCGCGCCCGGCGGTCGACACCGCCGACGGCGTGCGGGAGCCCAGGAACCGCCGCGTCGAGATCCGCGTCAGGTGACGGGTGTTCGATCCTGATCGGGTCCTGATCGACCAGGTCGTCGACAAGCTGGAGGCCGACTTCCGGTCGGCGTGCGCCCCCGATCCGCCGGAGGGCGCTGCGCGGCTCGCCGCGGTCGGCCGCCGGGCGCTGGGGACGATCGCTCGCTGCGACGCGCTCTACCACAACGTCCACCACACCATCCTGGTGACGCTGGTCGCCAACGACATCCTGCGGGGGAAGCTCGAGACCGGTCATCCGATCTCACCGCGCCGCTGGCGATCGTTCGTCGCCTCGGCTCTCTGCCACGACATCGGCTTCGTGCGCAACATCTGTCGCGCCGACCGCAACGGCCATCTCGCCACCGGCATCGGCGACGGCACCTTCGAGCTCGAATCGCACCAGACCGACGCTTCGATGGCGCCCTACCACGTCGACCGCTCGGTGCTTTACGTACGGGAGACGTTCGGCGACGACGCGCTGTTCGACGCCGACGCGATGACGGCCAACATCGAGCGCACGCGATTCCCGGTTCCGGAGGACGACGAGCACCGCACCACCGACGACGATCCGGGGCTGCTCCGGGCCGCCGACCTGCTCGGCCAGGTCGCCGGCACCCACGTCGACCGGCGGTATCCCGCCCTCTTCTACGAGTTCGAGGAAACCGGCGTCAACGAGCACCTCGGCTTCGACTGCCCCCGCGATCTGATGGTCGACTTCCCCCGCTTCTACTCCAAGGTGATCGTGCGCTACTGCGGTCCGGCGATGGGATTGCTCGAGACGACGCCCGACGGCCAGAACTGGCTCGCCAACCTGCACGCCCACCTCGCCGCCTCCGAAGGCGGGCCCCGCCGGGCGGACTGAGCGCCGCCGCTACTTGCGGTGGAGGACCGCCGTGCGCCCCGATTCGCCCGCGCGCAGGCGCTCGAGATGAAAGGCGGCCAGCGGATCGTCGGGGAAGCGCTCGACGACGTCGGCGAAGGCGTCGATGGCGCGCTCGCGGTCGCCGTCGAGCGTCTCGAACGCCGCGAGGTAGGCGCGCATCCCCTCGCTCGCCGCCTGCTCCGCGCTGAGCGGCTCGAACACTTCGATCCCCTTCGTCTTCCCCTTCAGCACCAGGGTGCCGACCGGACGGCCGACGAAGCCGGGGCAGCGGTCGACGGTCGCGCGGCTGATGCAGACGTTGGTGCCGAGCTGGTTGTTGACCGTCTCCAGCCGGGCGGTGGCGTTGACCGCGTCGCCGAGAGCGCGGTAGTCGAACAGCCCCTCTCCGCCGACGTTGCCGACCGTCACCCTGCCGGTGTTGACGCCGATGCGGGTGCGGCCGATGTCGAGATCGTCGGTGAGCTTCTGCTGGCGAAAGGCGCGGGCGAAGCGGTCGAGTGCGAGGGCGCAGGCGACGGCGCGCTCGGCGTGGTCTTCCTGCACCACCGGCGCCGAGAACATCACCGCCACCGAGTCGCCGACGATGCGGTCGACCGTGCCGCCGTGATCGAACGCGACCTTGACGACGCCGTCGAGATACTCGTTGAGCAGCGAGATCACCGCCTCCGGGTCGGAGCTCTCGACCAGCCCGGTGAACGACTCGAGGTCGCTGAAGACGAAGCTGCACTCCCTCCGCTCGCCGCCGAGCGAGAGCTGCTCCGGATGATCGATCAGGTGCTCGACCAGGTTGGGTGAGATGTAGCTCGAGAAGGCGTCGCGGATGAAGCGCTTGTCGCGCTCGGTCCGCCAGTGGTTCGACACCGAGCCGACGAGGTAGATCGCCAGCGCGGTGAGCGACGCGAAGGTCGGGTCGAGCAGCAGCCGATGCTCGGTGAAGGCGTACCACGACGCCAGATAGGTGAGCGCCGTCGCCCCGATCCCGAGCAGCGCCGCCGGCAGGGCGCCGAAGCGCAGGATCAGCAGCACCAGCGCGACGCCCATGGCGATCAGGTAGATGACCTCGACCGCCTTCGACCACTCCGGCCGGGTGAGATAGCTCCCCTGCAACAGCTGCTCGATCGCCTGCGCGTGCATCTCGGCGCCCGCCGTCACCCGCCCCAGCGCGTTGAGGCGCAGGTCGAGCAGGCCGGCGGCCGAGGTGCCGACGAAGACGATCGCGTCGGCGATCCTGGCCCGATCGAAGGTCCCGGAGAGCACCGCCTCGGCGGAGATCGTCCGCTCCGCCGTCGGCTCGGTGAAGTGCAACCAGAGGCCGCCGCGCCGGTCGGTGACCACTCGCCGGTCGCCGATCCCCACCCCGACGACGCCGGTCGCCGTCTCCGCCTTCAGCACGTAGCTGCTCTCGCCCCAAGCGACACGCAGCGCCTCGGCGGCGAGCGACGGGTACGGGTCGCGCGCCCCCTCGAGGGCGTAGAAGAGCGGGATCCGTCGCACCACGCCGTCGCCGCCCGCCAC
>JBPEXA010000210.1:0-2399 GCA_052032135.1 Thermoanaerobaculia bacterium
GCGACCGCCGAGAGCTCCGAGCCGGAGGCCGCGGAGGCGTCGCCCGACGACGCCCCCGAGTCGTCCGAGGCGCTGGAGCAGATCCGCGGCGCCATGCAGTCGGGCAAGGCGGTCGACGGCAAGGTGATCGGGTGGAACGACGGCGGCCTCCACGTCGTCGTCGACGGCGTGACCGCCTTCTGCCCGCACTCGGAGATGGAGCTCGGCGAGAGCAAGGAGCCGAGCGAGTACGTCGACAAGGAGTTCAAGTTCTTCGTCCTCCGCATCGACGACGACAGCAACCGCGTCGTGCTGTCGCGCGTCTCCCACCTGCGACAGGAGATCAAGGCGCAGCAGCAGGCGACCCGCGAGCAGATCGCCCCGGGGGCCGTGCTGACCGGCACCGTCGTCACCATCAAGGACTTCGGGGCGTTCGTCGACCTCGGCGGCGTCCAGGGGCTGGTCCACATCTCGGAGCTCGCCCGACGACGGGTGGCGCGCACCGAGGACGTCGTGCAGCCCGGTGACGTGGTGCAGGTGAAGGTGCTCAAGATCGACAAGGGCGGGCGCCGCATCTCGCTGTCGATGAAGGCGCTCGAGCCCGACCCGTGGCGCGACGTGGCGACCAAGTACGCCCCCGGCATGACCGTCGAGGGGACGGTCGAGAAGGTGGAGCGCTTCGGCGCCTTCGTGCAGCTCGAGCCGGGCCTCTCCGGCCTGCTGCCGAGCTCGAAGATGATGATCCCTCGTGACAGCTCGGCGGCGCGCGTCTTCCCGCCGGGGCGCAAGCTCAACGTCAAGGTGATCAGCATCGACCCCAGGCGGCAGCGCATCTCGCTCGGACTCGAGGGGGACGCCTCCGAGGGGAGCCGCGAGGACTACGAGGCGTACAAGCAGCGGCAGAGCGAGCAGTCGGGCGGCAGCTTCAACGCGCTCGCCGACGCCTTCTCCAAGCTGCAGCAGTAGCCCCCGCTCGCGGTGCCCGACGAGCCTCGCGGCCACCCCGTCTACATGGCGCTGCTGGCGCTGGCGGCCCTCGGCACGGTGCCGTTCGCGTTCGCCGGCCGTGAGACGGCGAGCGCCCCTCTCGGGCTGCCGCTGTGGATCTGGTCGAGCGCCGGTTTCACCCTGCTGCTGTCGACCCTGATCGTCTGGGGTCTGTTGCGCTACTGGCGCGACGACGATGAGTGACCTCGGCGCGGCGTTGGTCGCCGCCTGCGCGGTCTACGTCGCCGTGCTGCTGACGATCGGATGGTGGGGTCGGCGGGCGCGCAAGGCCGACTCGCTCAGCGAGTTCTACCTCGCCGGTCGCTCGCTCGGCCCGCTCGTGCTGCTCTTCACCCTCTTCGCCACCCAGTACAGCGGCAACTCGCTCTCCGGCTTCCCGGGCCAGACGTATCGCGAGGGCCTCGTCTACTACATGAGCGTGACCTTCATGGTCGGCATCGTCGCCGGCTATCTGCTGTTCGCGCCCCGCCTCTACCGTCTCGCCCGCGGCGAGGCGTTCGTCACCCCGACCGACTTCCTCCGCCACCGCTTCGGTGACCGGCGCCTGGACGTCGCCGCCACCGCGATCCTCACCGTCACCCTGGTCAACTTCCTGCTCGCGCAGCTGATGGCGCTCGGGCACGCCACGGCGGGACTCACCGGCGGCCGGATCCCGTACTGGGGGGGCGTCGTCGGCGGAGCGCTCGTGATCCTCGTCTACGAGCTGCTCGGCGGCATGCGAGCGGTCGCCTGGACCGACGCGCTGCAGGGGGCGATGCTGCTCCTCGGCCTGCTGCTGGCGGTGGTGCTGCTCGTCGGCCTCGTCGGCAGTCCCGGCGAGGTGGTCTCGCGGATCGCCGTCGAGGCGCCGCACAAGGTGGCGACCCCCGATCTCCCGACCTGCGCCCTGTGGCTCAGCAACCTGCTCCTGCTCGGGCTCGGCGCTCCCCTCTATCCGCAGGCGATCCAGCGGATCTACGCCGCCCGCAGCGCCGGCGACCTGCGGCGGGCGCTCGCCGTGATGGCCTTCCTCCCCCACGTCGCCATCACCACGGTGGTCTTCATCGGCCTCGCCGGCATCGTCCTGTTCCCCGCCCTCGGCCGCGCGGAGTCCGACCAGATCACCTTTCGCGTGCTCCACCACCTGGTCGACACCTATCCGTTCGCCGCGGTGCCGGTATTGCTGGTGACCCTCGCCGTCCTCGCCGCGATCATGTCGACCGCGGACTCCTGCCTGCTCTCTCTCTCCTCGATCCTGACCAAGGACGTCGTCGCCCGCTGGCGGCGGCTCGACCGTGCCCGCGCCGAGGCGCAGACGCGGGTCGGCTCGATCCTCAGCATCGCGATCATGACCGCCCTCACCGCCGTCGCGCTGCGGCCGCTGATGACGCTGTGGGACCTGCTGGTGATCAAGTTCGAGATCCTCATTCAGC
>JBPEXA010000211.1:0-7450 GCA_052032135.1 Thermoanaerobaculia bacterium
GCTGGCAGCCTTCGTCATGTTCCTCTCCGAGCCGGCGATGGAGTGGCTGCGCGACCTGCCGACCAGCGCCGCCCAGATCCAGCGACAGCTCGGCAGCTACCTGGAGCCGGTGCAGGAGGTCCAGGAGGCGACGCTCGAGGCGACCCGCCAGGTGCAGAGCATCACCGACGTCGACGACGAGAACGCTCCGGAGGTGGTGCGCATCGAGGAGCCCGGGAGGATGGAGACCCTGCTCGCCGACACCGGGGCGCTGCTGACCAGCTCGCTGATCGCCGCCGTCCTGCTGTACTTCCTGCTCGCCACCGACGGCTCCTTCCTGCGGCGGGCGGTGCAGACGATCCCCAACCTCGCCGAGAAGGACCTCGCGACCGGCTTCCTCCGCCGGTTCGAGTCGGAGATCTCCCACTACCTGCTGACGATCAGCCTGATCAACGGCGCGCTCGGGCTGGCGGTCGCCGCGGCGTTGTGGTGGGTGGGCGTCCCCTATCCGCTGCTCTGGGGCCTGTTGGCCGGCTTCCTCAACTTCGTTCCCTACCTCGGGGCGGCGCTCGGCGTGCTGCTCGTCGGCCTCGCCGCGCTCGGCGAGGTCGAGCCGGTGGGGCGCGCGCTGCTGGCGCCGGCGGCCTACCTCTCGCTCACCGCGCTCGAGGGGACGCTGATCACGCCGGCGGTGATCGGCCGCCGGATGCGGCTCAGCCCGGTCGCCATCTTCCTCTGGCTGCTGTTGTGGAACTGGATCTGGGGGATGCCGGGCGCGCTGGTCGCGGTGCCGCTGCTGGTGACGGTGAAGGTGTTCTGCGACAACACCCCGAGCCTCGAGAAGGTCGGCCGCCTGCTCGGTCGCGAGTGACGGTGCCGGCGCCGCGACGCGCCCTCCTCTCGCTCAGCCGCCGCCGCGCCGGCGCTTGAGCAGGCCGCGCAGGCCGCCGCCCTCCTGCTCCTCCTCGCCGCCCATGCCGGGCAGCAGCATCATCGGCACCTCCTCGAGGCTCGAATCGAGCTCCCAGGTGCCACCGGCGATCGCCTCCTCGCGCAGCGTCATCACCTCCATGCGCGAAGTGGTCGGCGTCATGCCGCCACCCCTGCGGCCGCTGCTCATGTTGGTGACGGTCACCGTCTTCAGGGGGAAGCCCTCCATCTTGCCGAGCTCGGCCTCGAGCACCTCCTGGAGCCCCGAGTCACCGCCCCTCGAGCGGAAGGCCGACAGGAAGACGCCGAACCCCTCGTGGTCGGAGAGGTCGGTCGACCAGATCTCCTGGTCGATCACGAACTGGTGGTTGCGCTTCATCCCCATCATCTTCATCACCATGCCGTAGCTGGTGCGGTAGCGGTAGTAGGTGGTGTCGCGCCCGGCGACCGCCTCGCCCCGCCGCTCTTCGAGCTTCTCGACCTTCGGGTCGACGAACTCCATGTCGATCATCCCCCCGGAGGTCTCGCTCAGGTTGCCGACCGCGCCGAGGATCGCCTGGAGATCGAACCGAGAGTAGGTGCCGTCCGCCGGCCGCACGAGGAACATCGTCTCGCCGGCGTCGGTGGTCAGCAGGTAGCTGCCGGCGGGCATCATCGGGTTGCCGCTGTCGAGAAACTCGATCTTCGCGTTGGCGCCGTCGACCCATCCGCGCACCCGCCACGCCTGCATCTCGGCTCCTTCGCCGTCGACCTGATTGAGCGCTTCGTAGTAGATGCCGGCGGCGGCGGGCGACACCGTGGCGAGTACCAGCATGAGCAGTCCGAGCGTCTTCTTCATGGTTCGTATCTCCCTGGACGATCACACCGCGGGAGCGGTGCGGGTCGATCCCGTCGTTGGTCAGAGGAACGTGGTCGCCTAGCCTACACTTGAGGCGTCCCAGCCGCCGCTTCGTTACCCGCCGCCGGCGGCACGTCGGTCGATGGGGCGGGTTGATAGCGACCGTCGACGCCCACGAACACGGCGTCGACCCGGGCCCGCCCCCAGGCGATCGCCTCGTCCCGGTCGTCGAAGGTCGCCACCTCGTCCCATCGGGTCGCCGGCCCGCGGACTTCCAGCGTCGAGCCCGCCTCCCAGACGGTCGAGCCGTCGTCGCGCTCGACGGGGTCGATCAACACCACCGCCCGCTGGCGGGTCCGGAGCTGCCAGTCCGCCTCGACCTCGGCGTCGGTCGCGCCCAGCCGTCGCAGCAACGCCTTCCACACCTGGGGGACCGGTCCTTCGTAGGGATCGAGCCCGCACAGCATGGCGGCCGACAGCAGCACGGCGATCGCCAGCAGCGCGGTGGCCCACCAGGGGAGCGCGCCGACCCCGAGAACGAGGAGGACGGCGGTCACGACGACGCCGATCCAGGCGGCGTGAAAGAGCGTCGCCGGGTGGAACTTGCCGTCACCGACTCGGAAATCGCGCCGTTCGACGAGGCTGCGGCGATCCTGCCCGTCCCAGCGGTTCCAGGCGAGATGGACCGCGAGCAGGGCGATGCCGGCTCCCAGCGCGACGGCGAGCAGCTCGGTGACCGGCGACGCGGTCGGCGCCCGCGGCAGCAGGGAGCGCAGCGCGCGGCCGAGGATCGGCAGATCGGCGACGAAGTGCGCCGCTTCGCGATAGAGGCGCCCGCTCGCCTCGCGAGCCGCACCGGTCCACCAGACGGCCAACGCGCTCGCCAGGATCGCGAGCCTGGAGCGGCGCAGCCATCGCGCGCGCCACGCCCGTCGGTGCCGCGCGATCGCCAGCCGCTCGCTGTCGAACGGTCGGATCTCCTGCAGCTCGACGCCGTCGAGGCGCCCGAGCTCGGCGCCGACCTGCGACGTGAACGCCTCCGGGTTGCGCCAGTAGCCGGAGTGGTCGGAGAGGCTCGTAGCACGGTTGACGACCTCGACGGTCCGCAGCCCGTGCGATTCGACCGCGCCGTCGACGGCGGGGACCTCGATGCCGTCGAAGATCGGTCCGTTGGGCACCGGATCGTGGGTCGCGTAGAGGTCGACCCAGCGGACCGTGTCGGGCAACGTCGCCTCGCCCGGCGGACGGGCGCGGCCGTTGTCGGGCAGTCCCATGCGCAGGCCTGCCGCGTCGGAGCCGGCGACCGCCACCGCGCCGAAGATCCACGCCCACGCGAGGAACGTCAGCAGCATCAGCCACACCTTGCCGGCCAGCGTCGGTCCCGGCAGGAAGATGGTCAGGGGGACGAGGGTTAGGATGGCGGAGGAGAGGCCGAGCCAGAGGCTCCACCGCTCGGTCATCGGCGGCGGGGCGCGACCGGTGACCCTGGCGTAGGCGCGCAGAACGAGGCGCAGGACCAGCCCCAACAGCGCCGAGCCGCCGAACCAGGCGAGCGGCACCGCCGCGGCGAGCAGCAGTCCGCCACCGAGCCCGAGCTGCCGCCGCGACAGTTGGACCGCGAGGATCAGCAGCGCGAGCGCGAGCGAGACCCAGCCGACCCAGCCCGAGGTGCCTTCCTTGAAGCGGCGGATCTGGCCGAGCTTGCGGATGCCGGCGCCGAAGGTGACGAGCAGCCCGCACTTGCCGCTGCGATCGTCGCTGACGGCACGGTAGGCGATCGCGGCGCCTTGCGAATGGGCGACCACCGCCGTCTGCCGGCACCGCCGGCTCAGCCAGTCGAGATCGCGTCGGACCCGGCCGTAGATCGCCTCCGAGCCGATCTTGGAGCCGAGCAGCGAGTAGCTGTCGCCGATGGTGACGGCGAGACCGCGCTGCAGGCGACCGATCCAGCGCCGGAAGCGGGGGATCGGCACCAGGCCGCCGAGCAGCAGCAGGAGGAGGAGGATCATGAAGACCGGGGCGAAGAGGAGCGCCAGCAGGAGCACGGCGAAGTCGAGCAGCCAGCGGCCGGCCCGTGCCACGACCGTCCTCCAGCGGCGCGGGCGACCGGCCCACGCCCGCCGCATCGCCTCGCGGGCGCGGTCGGAGCGGCGGCTGAAGTGGAAGAACAGCGTCAGCGGCACGAGCCGGATCCCCCAGTCGGCCAGCTGCCGGAAGGTGGGGCTGGCGAACGATTCCGCCCACCACGATTCGGCGATCAACCACTCCCGCGTCGCCGCCTCGCCGTCGGCGTCCGGGAAGGTCAGGCGGACCCGCGTGTGAGGGCGGGTCGCCGGGTCGGCGGCCTCGACCCCGAGCACGGCGTCGACCACCTCGACCTTCGCAGCGTCGCCCACCCAGTCGCACAGCCACGACACCAGCGGCTCGCCGAAATCGACCAGGGTGTCGCCGGCGCCGCTCCGACCGATGCCGTGGACCAGCAGAACGCCGAGATCGGCCGGCGGTTCACCGTCTGTCGACGGCGTCGCCGAAGACGCGGCTGGCGCAGAGTCGGTCATCTGTCGTTCGTCGGGATCGCATCGATTGTAGCGAAGCGTTGCGCCGTCGTCGGTGTCGCGCTGCGTGGTATCGTCCTTGCGGGAGCCATCCGGTCGTTTTCGGGAATCCACGGGGGAGGGAGGCGGCGACGCCGCTCAGAGGGTTCCGTTCGAGGGGGTTGGGCTGGTCACCGTACCTTCAGATGGGTCCGTGAGGAGGGCGTCGTCACTGTCGCCGTTCGATCGGGTGATGGCGCCGCTGCCGGTGGCGCTCCAGCCCGTGCGGCTGACGGCGCTCCTGCGCAGGCGGTGGGACGCCGGTGAGCGACGGTTCCTGCTCGCCTGGCTGCTCGCCTCGGCGGTGATCGTCCCGTCGGCCCTCGTCACCCGCCTCTTCGAGCTCACCGGCGTCGGTGTGACGCTCGGCGGCGTCGACTTCCATCTCACCCTCTACCTCCCCCTCATCCTCTGCGTCCCGATCGCGCTCTGGTTCGGCTACCCGTGGGCGGCGATCCCGGCGTACTTCTCGACCTTCGCCGTCGCCCTCATGGGTGGGATGCCGGTCGGCTGGATCGTCCTCTTCGCCTTCGCCAATCCGTTGGGCCTCGCCGTCTTCCTGCTGATCTGCCAGAGCCTGCCGATGCGCATCGATCTGCGGACGGTCGGCTCGTTCACGTTGTTCGTCGTCGCCGTCTTTGCGATGTCGATCATCGGTTCCGCCGGCGCCTTCATCTGGGCGGAGACCAACGCCGTCGGCCAGCGCGACTTCTTCCCGGTCTGGCAGGGGTGGTGGCTCGGCGGATTCCTGCAGAGCGTGCTGCTCAGCGCTCCGCTGCTCATGCTGTTGACGCCGGCGGTGATGCGCTGGAAGCAGGCGTGCGAACTGCCGCTGGGGGCGCGGTCCGGGCTCCGCGGCGACCGGCTGCTGTCGGCAGCGATCCTCGTCACCGCTGCGGTCGCCGCGTTCGTCGTCATCGTGCGCTGGTTCAGCCTCGGCGCGCTGGAGACCGCGCTCGGCGGCGAGCTCTCCGACCCGGTGCGGAATGCCGTCGCCGGCCTCGCCCTGCCGCACTGGGTGATGCTCGCGATGGCGGCGATCGCCCTCTTCTTCGGGTACCGGGTCGGCGTGCTGTGGAGCTCGTCGATCCGCCGGCTCGCCGGCCGCCTGGAGACCGCCAACCAGGAGCTCGAGCGCAAGAACGAGCAGCTGCAGGCGACCAGCCTGATCGACCAGCTGACGGGCGCCGCGAACCGTGCGCACTATTACGAGCTGCTGGAGGCCGAGATCGTCCGCTGCCGGCGCTACGGCGGCAGGTTCGGCTGCGGCATGCTCGATATCGACGCCTTCAAGTCGATCAACGATCGTTACGGGCACGTCGTCGGCGACCGCCTGCTGTCGGAGATCGCCCGCATCGCGCGGGCGCAGCTGCGGGCGGGCGACGTCATCGCCCGCTACGGCGGCGACGAGTTCGCCTTCCTCTTTCCGGCCACCGATCTTCGCGGCTCGTCGGAAGTCGCCGAGCGGGTGCGTCAGGCGATCGCCGGCCACGACTTCGGACCGATCGGCATCGGCGAGCCGCTGACCGTCAGTCTCGGAGTCGCCGCCTTCGAGCCGCAGATCGACGACTGCACGCCGGAGGCGTGTCTCACCCAGGCCGACGCCGAGATGTACGAGGCGAAGCGGGCCGGCCGCGACCGCGTGACGCCGCCGCCGAGCGGCTAACCCCGGCTGCTGCGGGCGAAGCGGACGACCAGGTAGCCGCCGCAGACCAGCAGCAGCACCGCCCAGATGATCTGTGCCGACGGCAGCAGTCGCTCGAGCCAGTCGAAGCGGGCGGCGAAGCCGAGCAGTCCGAGCGCCACCAGCACCGTGCCGGCGACGACGAGATTCGAGGTCCGGCGCTGCTCGGCGATCCAGGTCGCCAGCAGGGACAGCCCGAGGATCATCGGGAAGGCGGGCAGCCAGTCGAGCGCCCTCGACAACGACGTGTAGCCCATGGTCAGGGCGAAGAAGAGGACGCCGAGCCCGAACAGCGCCAGCCCCCACCCCGCGGAGCTCGGTCGGCGGCTGAGGGCGGCGAGGTCGACCCAGGCGGCGACGCCGGCGAGCACGAAGAGGATCGGCCACAGCCGCTTGAACGGCGGCACGCCGACGTCGAGGCCGTTCAGCAGCAGCCAGAGTCCGCCGGTGGCGGCGGCGACGCCGATCACGAGCGGCACACGGGAGTTCGTCTTGGCGCTCATCGTCCCTCCAAAGGTCGAGGGATCTTATCGTCCCCGCGGCGCGCGGAGGTGGGCGGCAGCCCCCTCGCCGCCGGCAGCCGGTAGGGCGCTCCTCGCTCCGCGGTCGGTGGGGACCGAGGCCTCCAGTGGCGCCCACGGTGCCCGCCGAGCCGCGCCGAGGGCGCAGCCGGCGAGCGCCAGAGTGCTGGCGAGCGCCAGGATCTGACCGGCGGCCAGGGCGGGGCGATACAGCTCGGCGCCGCCGAAGGCGCCGCCGAGCACCGCCAGGTAGATCGGCGCCTTGTGGAGATGGGCCGGCATGCCGCCGGCGAAACGGTCGCCGTGCCGGGGCGCGACGCGCCCCCGCAGGACGATCGCCGCCCCGAGCAGCGGCACGGTCAGCAGCCCGAGGCGAACCGCTCCACCGGCGGATCCGGGATCGGCCCGCACCACCGCCCACAGCACGACGACGAAGGTGCCCGTGTCGCACGCGTGATCGACCACCTTGCCGACCGCGCTGGCGACTCCGGACTGACGCGCCAGCGCACCGTCGAGGGCGTCGCACAGCAGCGCCGCCAGCAGGACGATCGACGCCGCCGCCGCCGACCTCGGCAGCGACCAGGGCAACGTCGCCGCGAGGGCGACGCCGGCGAGGCTGACCGCCCAGGGCGGCACACTGCGGGTCGCCAGCGGTACGCAGAGCGGCCGGGCGAGCTGGTCGCGACGCCGCCGCACGGCGTGGTAGAGCCGCAGATCCCACGGGTCGCGGCGATGGTCGAGGTCGCTGGTCATCCGCTGACGCTGTTCCTGGCGGGTCGCGCCGACCCACCCACCTGGTTCGATGCTGGAGGAGCCGACAACCTTCGCATCCTAGCGCCGCCCGACCCGTCCGCGCGATGCGGGGACGTTCCGGCGTTGCGCTACAGTCCCGGCGTGCGCACGC
>JBPEXA010000212.1:0-4329 GCA_052032135.1 Thermoanaerobaculia bacterium
GCCGGACGAGCGCCGTCTCCGCGCGATCGGTGGCGAGGGCGAACCGCTCCCAGTCCTGCTGTCGCCGGAAGAGCTGGCGGAGGAGGTTCCACTGGGTCGGATGGTCGGGGACGATGCGCACTGCGGCGTCGAAAGAGGGGGCGACGCGCAGCCAGCTCGACGCCAGCAGATCGAAGGAGGTCGGGTCGCGGAAAGCGCGCTCGACGATGCCCGTCGCCGCCTCCCGCTCGGCGTCGTCGAGCACCGACCAGTTGCCGAGGTAGGCGACCGCCAGCAGGCGCAGCGGCTCCGGATGGGTCGGCGCCAACCGGTGGGCGGTTCGTAACGGGGTGAGCCAGGTCTCGCGCCGTCGCCACCGCGGATCGCGGCGCCGCGAGTAGCGGAGATAGTTGGCGCCGCCGGTCACCAGGTGTGCCTGCCAGGAGGCGGGCCGCCGCTCGAGCACCTCGCCTCCGAGCCGAGCGGCGAGATCGAGCCGCTCAAGGCCTCGACGCCGCTCGAGCTCGCGACGCTCCGTCGGCAGCGCCTGCAGGTGTCGGCTGTCGAGTTCGTCGGCGAGCAGCGAGCGCGCCAGCAGCAACGTCGCCCGGGTCGCATCGGCCTCGCGCTCCATCTGGCGGGCGATCTCCGGCCGTCGCTCGGTCAGGCCGCTCGAGGTCGCCGCCTCGGTCAGCGACTCGAGGTGGCGCCGCCACGACCGGTAGTCGACGAGCGTCCATCCGGCGGCGGCCAACGCGGCGGCGGCGACGACCGCCGCCAGCAGTCGGCTCGGCGCCGGGGGCGGCTGGGGGAGCTGGGCGGGCATCGGCTGCGCTCGGCGGTTGGCTATAGTAGCGGACCCCCGGAGCTGCCCGCGGATGTCGACCTCGCTCATCGCCGCGCTCGGATGGGCCGTGCTGGTCGCCGCGGCGCTGCTGGCGCCCGCCGACGTCGAGCCGCTGCCCGACTGGCTGACGCCGTGGATCGCCGCCGGCCTCGACAAGGCGATCCACTGCGTCCTCTTCTTCGTCCAGGCGATGTTGCTCGGGCGGGCGAGCGGCTGGCGGTGGGCGGCCGCCGCCCTGGCGGCCGCCTACGGTGGGGCGCTCGAGCTGCTGCAGGGGACCGTCGAGAGTCGGAGCTTCGAGCTCGCGGATCTGCTGGCGGACGGTCTCGGCGCGGCGGCGTGGGCGGCGGTCGACCGCTGGCGTCACCGCCTCTCTTATACTCCGCTCGCTCCGGCCCCGGGTGACGACGCCGGGTGACGACGCCGGCGGCGATCGACCATGAAGGTGATCGAACATCTCGAGCGGGCCGACCGCCCCCTGATCAGCTACGAGATCATCCCGCCGTTGCGCGGCGGCAATCTCGCCAGCCTGCTCTCCCTCATCGAGGACCTCGCCCGCTTCGACCCGCCGTTCATCGACATCACCAGCCACGCCGCCCAGGTGACGATCGAGGAGACCGACGGCGGGCTCGAGCGCCGGGTGAAGCGCAAGCGCCCCGGGACGCTCGGTCTCTGCGCGCTGATCCAGAACAAATACGAGATCGACACCGTCCCCCACGTGCTCTGCAGCGGCTTCAGCCGCGAGGAGACCGAGGACTTCCTCATCGAGCTCAAGTATCTCGGTATCTCCAACGTGCTCGCCATCCGCGGCGACGAGGCGGCCTACGAGAAGCCGCTGGTCTTCGGGCGTAGCGCCAACGCCTACGCCGAAGACCTCGTCCGCCAGATCGTGGCGATGAACCGCGGCGTCTATCTGGAGAAGGACCTCCTCGATGCCGAGGCGTCGAACTTCTGCATCGGCGTCGCCGGCTACCCCGAGAAGCACTTCGAGGCCCCCAACCTGACGACCGACATCCGCCACACCAAGCGCAAGATCGACGCCGGGGCGGAGTACATCGTCACCCAGATGCTGTTCGACAATCGCCACTATTTCGCGTACGTCGAGGCGTGCCGGGAGCAGGGGATCGAGGTCCCGATCATTCCCGGGATCAAGGTCCTCACCACGCGCAAGCACCTCCAGTCGTTGCCCCGCACGTTCCATTGCGAGATCCCGACCGCGCTGGCCGACGAGGTGTCGGCGGCGCCGGCCTCGAAGATCAAGGAGATCGGCGCGGAGTGGGCGGTGCAGCAGGCGCAGGAGCTGATCGACGCCGGTGCGCCGTCGATCCACTTCTACGTGATGGCCAATTCGCGCATCGTCACCCGCGTGGTCGAGCAGCTCGAGCTGTGAGGCAGCCGTCCGCCGCCGGTTGACCTCGCCCGCGGACCTCGTCTAGGCTCACGCCAGCATCAGGAGCGGTTCGGCGACCTTGCCGGACTCGGCAACCTGGGACGGACACCCAAGGTGCCTCCCGCCTCGAGCGGGGATGTGGCCGACCAGACGGCAACCAACTGTCCGCGTGGGAGCGCCGCTTTCTCGATGCTGAGAGCGGGTGGCTGGTCGATCCGCTCGAACGACGAGGACGAGGCGATGACCGACACTCCCTACGAACTTCCCGGCCGCCGTGGCGACAGCGCCGGCCGCACCGCCGCCCTGCTCGACGCCCTCTCCGAACGGCTGCTGGTGCTCGACGGCGCGACCGGCACCGCGCTCCAGGACGCCGACCTCACCGCCGACGACTTCGGCGGCGCGGAGCTCGAGGGGTGCAACGAGGTGCTGGTGCGGACCCGCCCCGACGTCGTCGCCGGGGTCCACGACCGCTATCTCGCGGCGGGCGCCGACATCGTCGAGACCAACACCTTCGGCGGCACGCCGCTGGTGCTCGCGGAGTACGGGCTCGAGGGGGAGGCGTTCGCGCTCAATCGGCGGGCCGCCGAGATCGCCCGCGAGGCGTGCGCCCGGTTCGACGAGCCGGGCCGGCTGCGCTTCGTCTGCGGTTCGATGGGGCCGACCACCAAGGCGATCTCGGTGACCGGCGGCGTCACCTTCGACGAGCTGACCGCGCACTTCGAGCTGCAGGCGGCGGCGCTGATGGCGGGCGGCGCCGACTATCTGCTGCTCGAAACCTGTCAGGACACCCGCAACATCAAGGCGGGGCTGCGGGGGATCGCGGCCGCCTTCGAAGCCGCGGACTGGCGGATCCCGGTCGCGGTCTCGGCGACCATCGAGGCGACCGGCACCATGCTGGCGGGCCAGGACGCGGAGGCGCTCGCGGTGTCGCTCGGCCACGCCGAACTGCTCTACCTCGGCATCAACTGCGCCACCGGCCCGGAGCTGATGACGGAGCACCTGCGGACGTTGTCCGAGCTGGTGCGCACCCGCGTCGCCTGCGTGCCGAACGCCGGCCTCCCCGACGAGGAGGGGCGCTACGGGCAGAGCCCGGAGCAGTTCGTCGAGGTGTTCGGTCGCTTCCTGGACGCCGGCTGGCTCAACCTCGTCGGCGGCTGCTGCGGCACGACCGAAGCGCACGTCGCGGCGCTGGCGAGTCTCGTCGATCAGCGCCGGCCGCGGGTCCCGCCGCACCATCAGCGGGCGATGGTCTCCGGCATCGAGGCGGTCGAGCTGACCGCCGACAACCGCCCGCTGCTGGTCGGCGAGCGGACCAACGTGCTCGGCAGCCGCAAGTTCAAGCGACTGATCGCCGCCGGCGAATGGGAGGCGGCGGCCGAAGTCGGTCGCGCACAGGCGCGCGGCGGAGCCCAGGTGCTCGACGTCTGCCTGCAGGACCCCGACCGCGACGAAACCGCCGACATGTCGCGCTTCCTCGACCGGCTGGTGCGGATGGTGAAGCTGCCGTTGATGATCGACTCGACCGATGCCGAGGTGATGGCGCGAGCGCTCGAGTTCTGCCAGGGGAAGGCGGTGCTCAACTCGATCAACCTCGAGGACGGCCGTGCCCGCTTCGACGCCGTGACCCCGCTGGCGAGAGAGCTGGGAGCGGCGCTGGTGGTCGGCGCGATCGACGAGCAGGGGATGGCGGTGACCGTCGCGCGCAAGCTGGAGGTGGCGCGCCGCAGCTTCGACCTGCTGACCGAGGAGTACGGCATCGCCCCCGAGGACATCTGGTGGGACGCGCTGGTCTTCCCGTGCGGCACGGGGGACGAGGCGTACATCGGGTCGGCGAGGCGCACCATCGACGGGGTGCGGGCGCTCAAGGACGAGTTCCCGCTGTGCAAGACCATCCTCGGCGTCTCGAACGTCAGTTTCGGCCTGCCGACCGCCGGTCGCGAGATCCTCAACTCGGTCTTCCTCTACCACGCCACGCAGGCGGGCCTCGACGCGGCGATCGTCAACACCGAGCGGCTGGCGCGCTACGCCGAGATCGACGACGACGAGCGGGCGCTCGCCGACGCGCTGCTCTTCCTCGATCCGGGCGATGCCGCCGGCAGCGAGGCGGCGGTCG
>JBPEXA010000213.1:0-3128 GCA_052032135.1 Thermoanaerobaculia bacterium
TCAGCACATGGGCGCGGCGGGCGATGAACAGCCGTCCGTCGACGTCGACGCCGCGCTCGCGCAGCCCCTCGAGCTCCTCGAAGAAGGCGTCGGGCGGGATCACCATGCCGTTGCCGAGCACGCAGCGGACGCCGTCGTGCAGGATCCCCGACGGGATGAGGTGGAGGGCGAAGTGCTCGTCGCCGAACTTCACCGTGTGGCCGGCGTTGTTGCCCCCCTGGTAGCGGGCGACGACGTCGAACGCCGGGCAGAGCAGGTCGACGACCTTGCCCTTCCCCTCGTCCCCCCACTGCATGCCGATGACGACGGTGTTGGCCATGACGACTCCAGCGCCCCGCATGGCGACTCGAGGCCACCCACCGCGAAGCGCGCTGAAAGGTAGCAGACCCCCTCACGGCGCCACAAGCGGGCGGCGAGCGCCGCCTCAGCCGATCGACTAAGCTCGCCTGCGAGCATGCCCGAAGCCCCTGCCCACCGCCGCCGGAGGGCGTCGTGACCCCGCCCGGCCTGCCCGCCGAGAGCAGCTCGCCGTTCGAGGAGCTGATCGAGGAGCGCTCGCCGGGGCTGATCCGCCGCTTCTTCACCACCCACCGCCATCTCGCCGGCATCCTCGCCGGCGCCCTCGGCGCCGCGGTCGACCAGCGGCCGCCGAGCCGGCGGCAAGGGCTGCTCTACCGCATCCAGGTGGTGGTCCGAGCGCTGACGCGCCCGTTCCTCGACCGCGAGCTGCGCGACCGGCCGTTCGAGATCCAGCTTCGCAAGCGGCTGGAGACGCTCGGCCCGACCTACATCAAGCTCGGGCAGATCCTCAGCTTGCGCGAGGACCTGCTGCCGCGGGCGATCACCGACGAGCTCAAGAATCTGCTCGACCGGTTGCCGGCGGTCCCCTACGAGCGCTTCCTCGAGCTGCTCGAGGAGGAGATCGCGAAACCGTGGCCGGAGGTGTTCGAGAGCGTCGACGCGGTGCCGATCGGCTCGGCGTCGATCGGCCAGATCCACCGCGCCGTCACCCTCGAAGGCGACGTGGTGATCCTCAAGATGGTGAAGCCCGGCATCCGCGAGGTGCTGAAGCGCGACGTCATCCTGCTCCGCTCGCTCGGCCTCATCCTGCAGCTCTTCCTCGAGCGCTTCCAGCCCAGGCGGGTGATCCGCGAGTTCTGCGACTACACCCTGCGCGAGGTCGACCTGCGGCTCGAGGCCGACAACGCCGAGACCTTCGCCGCCAACTTCCGCGACGAGAAGGACGTCGTCTTCCCCAAGATCGACCGCCGCTACACCACCGAGAACCTGATCGTCATGGAGTACCTCGACGGCATCAAGCCGGGCGAGGAGGCGCGCCGGCGGCTGACCGAGGAGGAGCGCGATCGCGTCATCGACGTCGGTGCCGGCACGATCATCAACATGCTCTACCGCGACGGCTTCTTCCACGCCGATCTGCACCCCGGCAACCTGATCATCCTCCGCGGGCCGAAAGCGGGCTTCATCGATCTCGGCATGGTCGGCCGCTTCGACGAGGAGCTGCGGCGGACGCTCCTCTACTACTACTACTGCCTGGTGATGGGCGACTCGGAGAACGCCGCCCGCTATCTCGCCGGCCTCGCCGAGCCGGCCGCCACCGGCAGCGACGTCAAGGGGTTCCGCCGCGCCGTCGAGGAGATCTGCCGCCGCTGGCACCGCGCCTCCAACTTCGAGGACTTCTCGATCGGCCAGCTGATCCTCGAGTCGGTCGGCAAGGGCGCCGTCTACCGGATGTACTTCCCGGTCGAGATGGTGCTGATGGTCAAGGCGATCGTCACCTTCGAAGGGGTCGGCCACCTGCTGAAGCCCGGCTTCGACGTCGCCGGCGTCTCGCGCCATCACATCAACCAGCTGTTCCTCCAGCAGTTCAGTCCGCTGCGGCTGGCGCGCGAGGGGCTCCGCGGCGCGCCGGAGCTGGTCGACGCGCTGGTCAAGGCGCCGATGCTGGTCACCGAGGGGCTGCGGGTGCTCGAGCAGTCGACCCGCCGCTCGCAGCCGTCGCCGTTCGCCGGCATCCGCAGCACCGTCCTCGGCGGCTTCTGCATCGTCGCCGGCGCCATCCTGGTCGGCTTCGGCGGCTCGCCGTGGATCTGGGCGCCGCTGTTCGCCATCGGCCTGCTCTTCGCCCTGCGCCGTGGCTGAGCGCTCCGCGCCGGCGGCCGACGAGAGCGGCTACCAGCCGTTCGAGCCGGACTACATCCGCGAGGTCATCGAGGGCCACTTCTCGACCGTTCTCGACCACTACTTCCGCCCGCGGCTGATCGGGCGCCAGCGGCTGCCGCCTCAGGGGCCCGCGATCCTCGCCGGCAACCACAGCGGCACCGCCTTCCCGTGGGACGCGATGGCGCTCGACGCCGTGCTGTGGCGGGCCGACGGCTTCCGCCCCGAGAAGCTCTGCCGGCCGGTGTTCGAGAAGGAGCTGTCGGTCACCTGGTGGATGCGGCCGTTCGGCATCGACGACTTCTGGCGCCGCGGCGGCGGTATCGACATGACCTTCAACAACTTCCACCAGGTGCTCGCCGGCGGCGAGCGGGTCCTCTACTACCCGGAGGGGGTGCCGGGGATCGGCAAGGGGTTCCGGCGTCGCTACCAGCTGCAGCGCTTCTCGAGCAGCTTCGTCATCCAGGCGGCGCGCCACGACGCCCCGGTGGTGCCGGTCTACACCATCAACGCCGAGTGGGTGATTCCGTTCAACTTCACCATCGGCTGGATCGACCGCCTGATGCAGAAGACGGTCAACGTCCACTTCCTGCCGCTGCCGGCCGGGCCGCTGGCGATCACCTTCCCGTTCCTCTGGTACCTCGCCCTGCCGGCGCGCATGATCTTCGTCGTCGGCGAGCCGATCGACGTGCGACCGCTGCTCGCCGACGCCGGCGTCGAGCGGGTGGAGGCGGTCGATCGCGACGATCGCGAGGCGGCGCGGGCGGTCGCCGACACCATCCGCTCGCGGATGCAGGCGGAGCTCGACCACTATGTCGAGCGCTACGGCCGCCGGCCCTACCAGGCGCGGCTGCTCGGCCGCCGCCTGCGGCAGGCGGCGCGCCAGGGAGAGTTCCACCGCTCGATGCCGTGGGGGTGGCCGTGGATGTTCATCCGCCACCACCGCGACC
>JBPEXA010000214.1:0-1611 GCA_052032135.1 Thermoanaerobaculia bacterium
GCGTCGAGGTCGAGGGTCTCGATCTGGGTGAACTGGCGCAGCACGCCGAGGCCGACGAGCCGCCGGACGACGCCGGCGCCACAGCCGACGCGGTCGGTCAGCTCGGCGATCGTCGCCGGCCGGCCGAGCTCGTGGAGCAGGTCGATGACCGCCCGCCCCGGCTTGGAGCGGCCGCACCGCTCGCGCAGCTCGTCGAGCGGCGCCGACGCCAGCTCGACCGCCTTGACGTAGCGCGGGCCGCGCCGCTCGCTCTCGGACACCGCCACCCTCCCCCGCTCCCGCAGCCGCTCGACCACCTCGTGCAGATCGTCGAGGCCGGTCGCCGCCTGGAGGTCCGAGAGGCGCAGCCGGCCGGCATCGGCGAGGGTCGCCAGCACCGTCGCCTCGTCGGGCTCCTTCGAGCCGCCGACGGCGCCGGCGTCGGTCAGCCACACCCGCTGATCGCCCCATGGCGGCAGCTTGGCCGGCAGCATCGCCCGCACCACCTCGCCGATCGGCGCCAGGTAGTAGTCGGCGATCCAGCCGGCGAGCTCGAGCAGCCCCTCGGGCAGGATCGGCAGGCGGTCGACGACCGCCTCCAGCGGCCGCACCTCGATCCCCTCCGGAGGGGCCTCGCGGGTGGCGACGATGACGCCGGTCAGCCGCCGGTTGCCGACCTGCACCCGGGCGCGGCTGCCGGGGCGGGCGAGCCGCTCGAAGGCGTCGGGAATCGAATAGACGAGCGGCGCCGGCAGCGGCAGCGGCACCGCGACCTCAACGTACATCGCGCACCCGGTTCGCGGGCGGCCGACAGGTCGGCTCGCCGCGCCGCTCGCTCAGCGGCGGATCAGTCGGCGTTGTCGCCGTTGGTGGCCGCCTTGCGCTTCGCCATGCCGGTGGCGAGCGCCTTGTCGACCAGCTTCTCCGCCTCCACCTCGTCGATGCGCTTGACGTGGGCGACCTCGCTGACGATGAAGTACTTGGCGCGCTCGTACATCTTCTTCTCCCGGAACGAGAGGCTCTTCTTCGAGCCGACGAGCTCCAGGTTCTTGAGCACCTTGGCGACTTCTCCCAGCTCGCCGGTCTTCATCTTGTCGAGGTTCTGCTTGTAGCGGCCCTTCCAGTCCTTGTAGGTGTCGAAGGTGCCGTTGCGCAGCTCGCGGAACAGCTTGTTGATCTCGGTCTGCGGGTTGAGCGGCCGCAGGCCGACGAGGTCGAGGTTCTCCTTCGGGATCATGACCTTCGACTCGTTCGAGTAGAGGCGCAGGTGGTAGAAGGTGTGCTCGACGCCGTCGAAGCTGGCGCCCTCGATCTTCTCGATGACGCTGACGCCGTGGTTGGGATAGACGACTTTCTGACCGACTTTGAACGACACAGGAGTACCTCTCGGGTGTTCGAGTTCGCGCGGTGGCGACGGGCTGGGCCGGGCTTCGGGGTGGGTGTCGAGCCGCCGGAACGTCGCCGTGAAACCGGGAGCTGGTGACGGGCGCGACTCCCAGCGCGGAACCCTCGATTCGTGGCGAGAGGATGCCAGAAATGCCGCGATTTGTCAAGTTCCAGGGTGGTTTCGACGCCAAATTGGCGCAAACGTCCGCACTAGGGGACGGATTACGCCGATGTTGCGCCGCCTAC
>JBPEXA010000215.1:0-16413 GCA_052032135.1 Thermoanaerobaculia bacterium
GATCGCCGGCCGCCACGCCGACGAACGGCAGCTCGAGCTCGGCGGCGGTGCGGGCGTCCCAGGGAGCGTCGCCGACCAGCACCGTTCCCGCCGGCTCGCCGCCGGCGAGCCCGATCGCTTCGAGCACGATCGCCGACCGTTGCGGCAGGCGGTCGCTGGTCGCCAGCACCTCGGCGGGGGCGAGGCCGGCGGCAGCGAGCTTGGTCTCGGCGGCCGCCCGGAAGCCGCCGGTCGCCATCGCCACCGTCCATCCGGAGTCCGCCTCGAGCCGCGCGAGCAGCTCCCCCGCCCCGGCGATCGGCTCGATCCCGAGCACCGCGATCTGCCGCTCGAGAGCGGTGACGAAGGCGCGCTCGAAACGGGCGATCTCGGCCGCGCTCGGAGGTGTCCCCCGGGTCCGCCGCAGCAGCTCGTCGAGAACGCCGGTGTCGGTGACGTCGGCGAACCGGTCCCAGTCCCCACCGTCGGCCGCGCCGTCGATCTCGAACACCTCGGCGAGCGCCGCCAGGTAGCAGCGGTCGTCGAGGCCGGTGCTGTCGATCAGGGTGCCGTCGATGTCGAAGACGGCGAGCAGGCCGGGCGTCACCGCGCGCGGGCGCCTCAGTCGGCGCCCATGTGGGGATAGCGGTAGTCGACCGGCGGCACGAAGGTCTCCTTGATCGCCCGCTGGCTGGTCCACCGCAGCAGGTTCAGCGGCGAGCCCGCCTTGTCGTTGGTGCCCGAGGCGCGCGAACCGCCGAACGGCTGCTGCCCGACCACCGCGCCGGTCGGCTTGTCGTTGATGTAGAAGTTGCCGGCGGCGTGCCGCAGGGCGCGACTCATCGCCTCGATCGCCCCCCGGTCCTGTGCGAAGACGGCTCCGGTCAGCCCGTAGCCGGAGGTCGTGTCGCACAGCTCGAGAGCCTCGTCGAGCCGGTCGTCGTCGTAGACGTGGAGGGTGAGGACCGGGGCGAAGATCTCCTCCCGCATCAGCTTCGAGCGCGGATCGTCGGAGACCACCACCGTCGGCTGGACGAAGTAGCCGCTCGTCTTGTCCCCCTCGCCGCCGACCAGCACGTCGAGGCCGTCGGTCGCCCGCGCGTGCTCGATGTAGCTCATCGTGTTGTCGAACGACGACTCGTCGATCACCGCCGCCATAAAGTTGCCGAAGTCGAGGGGCGACCCGATGGCGATCGACTCGACCTGGCCGACGACGTCGTCCCGCAGACGGCTCCACAGCGACTTCGGCACGTAGGCGCGCGAGGCGGCCGAGCACTTCTGCCCCTGGTACTCGAAGGCGCCCCGCACGAGCGCGACGGCGAGCGCCTCGGCGTCGGCCGACGGATGGGCGAAGACGAAGTCCTTGCCGCCGGTCTCGCCGACGATCCGCGGGTAGGTCTTGTAGTTGGCGATGTTCTCGCCGACCTGACGCCACATGCCCTGGAAGACCGGCGTCGACCCGGTGAAGTGGATGCCGGCCAGCTCGCTGCTGGCGAGCGCCGGATTGCCGATCCGGCTGCCCCGGCCGGGCACGAAGTTGATGACGCCGGGCGGCAGTCCCGCCTCCTCGAGGAGCTTCATGATCGTGTAGCCGGAGAGCATGGCGGTGGTCGCCGGCTTCCAGATCGCGGTGTTGCCCATCAACGCCGGCGCCGTCGGCAGGTTGCCGGCGATCGAGGTGAAGTTGAACGGGGTCACCGCGAAGACGAACCCCTCGAGGGCGCGATATTCGACGCGGTTCCAGATGCCGGGAGCCGACCGCGGCTGCTCGCGGTAGATCTCCTGCATGTAGTGGCTGTTGAAGCGCCAGAAGTCGATCAGCTCGCAGGCGGCGTCGATCTCGGCCTGGTAGACCGTCTTCGACTGATTCAGCATGGTGGCGGCGTTGACGGTGTCGCGCCACGGCCCGGCGAGCAGCTCGGCGGCCTTCAGGAAGACCGCTGCGCGCGCCTCCCACGGCATCTCGGACCAGTCGTGCCAGGCGTCGGCGGCGGCGGCGACGGCGCGCTCCACCTCCTCGGCGCCCCCCTGGTGCACCTCGGCGAGGACGTGGCCGTGATCGTGCGGGCAGATCGCCGGCTCGGTGGTGCCGGTGCGAACCTCCTCGCCGCCGATGATGAGGGGGATCTCCACCACCTCGCCCATCATGGCGTCGAGCCGCTCTCGGAGCGACTCGGTCTCGGCGGCACCGGGAGCGTAGTCACGGACCGGCTCGTTGACCGGGTCCGGCACATTGACGATCGAGTTGGACATCGGGACCTCTCTGCTGTGGCGGGTTCTCTGCTCTAGCTGTGACGGGTGGCGGCGACGGCGGACTGCGACGACGGACAGGGCGGCAGTGGGTGGCTCGGCTCCGCCGGGAACCGGCGGGCGCCGGCCGCGCGCTCAGCCGTCGATCTGGCCGAGCGGCACGATGGAGCGCACGCGGGCGCGCGGGATCACCAGGCGGTCGTGCTGCTTCCAGACCCCGACCTCGGCCGCCCGTCGCAGATACTCCTGCTTCGAACGCCCGTTCTCGCCGTCACGATGCACGTCGGCGTCGAGGAGCACCACCTGACGGTCGTCCTCGTCGTCACACCGCCCGACGTAGATCTCGTCGCCGGTGGTGTCGACGACGACGGTGATGCCGTGCAGCTCGCTCTTGTCCTGGTGGAAGGTACCCACCGATCAGGGGACCGCCGGCGTGGCGCAGAAGCGCTCGAAGGCGCCGGTGAGGTCGTCGGCCAGCTCCTGGGCCGAGCGGTTCTCGATGCGGTGTCGCGGAACGAAGTAGGCGACCTCTCCGTCCTTGAAGAGGGCGATCGACGGGCTGCTGGGAGGGATGTCGGCGAAGTACTCCCGCGCACGGGCGGTCGCTTCGAGGTCCTGACCGGCGAACACGGTCACGGCGCGGTCGGGGGTGACCCCGTGGGTGAGCGCCGCGCGGACGCCCGGCCTCGCCTGGCCGGCGGCGCAACCGCACACCGAGTTCACGATCAGCAGGGTCGTCCCTTCCGACTCCCCGAGCGCCGCGTCGACCTCGTCGGCGCTCCGCAGCTCGCGGACGCCGGCGGCGACGAGCTCCTCACGCATCGGTTTCACCATCAGTTCGGGATACGGCAACGTCGTCCTCCTTGGTTTTCGGTCTCCGTCGCGAAGCGTCATTGTACGCCACCCGGCGACGGCTTCGGGCGGGTGGCGCTGCTGCTAGACTCGGCGGCCCTCGCGGTGGCGACCGCCGCCTCCCGATGGAACCGACGCCGATGACACCCCTCTTCCGAGCGACGCCGCGCCCGCTCCTGCAGCTCACCGCCGCGATCCTCATCGCCGGCTGCGCGGGCGCGGTGGAGGCTCCTTCGCAGGGTGGGGCGGCGGGCCGCTGGACGGCCGGATTCCTCATCGTCGACGGCGTCTACAACACGGAGCTGGCCGCCCCTTACGACGTGCTCGAGCATGCCCGCCACCACCTCCCCGAAGGGGTCGAGCTCGAGGTTTTCACCGTCTCTCCGGACGGCGCTCCGATCCGCACCGCGGAGGGCCTCGAGATCCGCCCCCACCACGGCTTCTCGACGGCGCCGCCGATCGACATCCTGGTGGTGCCGAGCGCGGAGCACAGCCGCGACAGCGACCTCGAGAACCGGGAGCTCGTCGACTGGGTGCGGACGACCGGCGAGCGGGCGCGCTACGTGATGTCGCTCTGCTGGGGCGCTTTCGTGCTCGCGGAGGCGGGGCTGCTCGACGGCTACGCGTCGACCACCTTCCCGGCCGACTATGCCCGCTTCGCCGAGGCGTTCCCGGGGGTCGACCTGCGATTCAACGTCAGCTTCGTTCACGACCGAGGTCGCCTCACCTCGCAGGGCGGCGTTCGGTCGTACGACGTCGCCATGTACCTCGTCGACCTGCTCTACGGCGAGGCGGTGGCGGCGCGCGTCGGCCGCGGCCTGCTGATCGACTGGCCGCCGCCGGCCGGTGCCCGCCCGCCGGCGATCCGCCAGCCCGCCGTCACCTCCGCCGACTGAGGCGTCGCGAGGTCTACGGGCGCGCGTAGCTCAGCCGCAGGGAGCGGCCGTCGACCGCTACCGGGGCGACCATTTCGACCGCACCGTCGACCAGGTCGGCCACCACGTGGAGCTCCATGCCGCCGCCGTCCATGCGGTGCTTGCCGAAGCGCAGCTGGCGGACGTGATCGGAGCCGATCGCCGTCGAGTCGGGCACGCCGCCGGTCAAGCCCGAGATCTTGACCACGTGCCGCGGAGCGCCGGTGGCGACATCGAGCGTCTCGATGCGGTCGGCGGCGAGGCGTCGGTCGAGCTCGAGCGTGATCACCGTCACCTCCCCCTCCAGCCGCCAGGTGATCCGCTGCAGCCGCACCGCCTCGGCGGTCGCGGCATCCACGACCGCCGTGCCTTGCCCGGCGGCCGCGCCTTCGCTCGCCCTCTCGCCCGGCGGGGGCGCGGTGGCGGGCGGGGTCGGTGAGCCGGCGGCGGGCGCCGTCTCCGTCCCCGGCGGAGGCGGGATGCCGTCGTCACCCGGCAGGCTCTCGTCGACCGTCGCGGCGTCGGCCGGTTCCGCCGCTGACGATCCCTCGCCGGCGGCCTCCCCGGCGCCACTGTCGGCGGTCGTCTCCGCCGCGTCGTCGGCGATCGGTGCGGCCGCCGTTGCGTCGATCGCCGCGTCGACCCCATCGCCGCTCGGGCGCTGGGCGACCACCGGCGGTCGCTGGCCGGCGGCGCTCCCCGCGCCGGTCGACTCGGCGGCGGGCCCCCAGCCGTCGAAGCCCAGCTTGGTGGCGAAGAAAAGGCCGACCGCGACGCCGCCGATCGCGACCACCGCCCACAACAGCCAGTTGGTCCTCGGCGCCTCGGGCGGCGCCCAGTCGTCGTCGGTCAGCTCGACGGGGCTGTCGAGGTCCACCGGAGCGTCGTCGCCGAGCGAGCTCTCCGGAGGAATGTAGGTCGACGGCAGCGGCTCGATCTCTCGGGTCGCGGTCGAGAAGTCGGTCGGATCGACCGCCGCCGACGGATCGACGTCGACGAACGGGTCGGTCGGACTCTCCGTCGCCACGGTCGGGGCGTCGAAGTCGAGCGGGTCGATGCCGGGGTCGGTCGGTGCTTCCGCGTCGGCCGCCGCCGACATCGCCGCCTCGAGATCGACGGTCTCCAGCTCCTCGGGAGGAGGCGCGATCACCGTCTCGTCGCTCTCGTCGCCCGGCTTGAGGAAGCTGGTGAGATCGGCTGCCGCCGTGTCGCCCCACGCCTCCTCCTCGATCGCCCCCGGGATCTCGGCGCCGATCGAGGTCGGCTCGATGTCGAGCTCGGCATGCTCCACCAGCTCGTCGACCCTTTCGTTGATCTCGGCGGTGACCTCCGGCTCCGGGATCCCGCTCACCTCGTGGTCGAGGCCGAGGACGGTCTGCGCCGCCGCGGGATCCTCTTCGGGCACCAGCTGCGCCCGCGACCAGTCCGAGTCGTCGTCTTCGACGACCTCCACCTTGGTCCGGGTCTGATGGAGGTCGGGGACGAAGCGGGTGCCCCCCTCGCTGAGATGCTTGCTGACGACCTTCTGGATCAGGTTGCGGCTCGGCTTGTCGAGGTCGTCGAAGCTGATCAGCATGCCGATGCCGTCCGGCCCCCCGTCCGGGCCCGGGCCGACCGAGACGACGCGCCCGCTGCCGTGAAAGAGGCGGAAGCCGTCGGCCAGAGTGACGTCGAACTCGACCACCTCGCCGACCCCGGCGGGATCCTCGGAGGCGATCCACATCGCCTCCTCCGACAGGCACGGCCACAGCTGCGTCGCGAACTCCTGAAAGCTACCGAATTCGATCTTCAAGTTCACCAGTCTGGCTCCGGATCTATTCCGAGTCCGTCCGCGAGTCGGTTGTACAGGTTGAAGAAGCCCGTGACCTGAGCGACATCGTGGATCCCTCCGTCATCCAATCCCACAGCGCGCAGCCGCTCGACGTCCTCGACCGACATCGCTGCCGGCTCGAGCGTCAGCTTGATCGCGTAGTCGAGTATCGCACGTTCCCGTGGAGAGAGCGGTGCGGCCCGGTAGTCGGACCCCAGCGCCGTGATCAAGGCGTCCGCGTCGCGCTCGTCGTCGACCTCGGCCCGGAGGTCGTTGCCGTGGGCGACGGTTCAGTAGTGGCAGCCGTTCGTCGCCGAGACCGCGGTGGCGATCATCTCCCGTTCCACCCTCGACAGGGCGCTGCGCGGGCTGAGCATGATCTCCTGGTAGAGGCGCAGCGACGCCTCGAGCACCCGCGGTCGCGGGCTCTGGAGTCGGACGACGTTGAAGACCCTGCCGGCCCGGCGGACCGCTTCGTCGTAGATCTTGCGCAGCCGTCCGGTCGCGTCGTCGGGAGCCACGGTGCGGATCCACGCCATGGCCGCATCCGACTACATGCCGCGACGGGCTGTCAAGGAGACCTGTGGGCGCGGTGGTGGCGCGCTCAGGAGGCGAGCTCGCTCGCCGCGCGGTCGTCGGCGCTCTCGCCCCGGGCGACCAGGCTCGACCCCAGTTCGGGGATCGCGATGGCGAGCGCCTCGCCGAGCTGATCGACGGTGACCACCTCGAGCTCCGCCAGCACCTCCGGGGCCAGATCCTCCAGATCGCGCTCGTTCTGCTGCGGCAGCAGGATCGTCCGGATGCCGGCGCGCACCGCGCCGAGGACCTTCTCCTTGACCCCGCCGATCGGCAGGATCCGCCCCGACAGGGTGATCTCGCCGGTCATCGCCAGGTCGTGCCGCACCGGCTTGCCGGTGAGGCTCGACACCAGCGCCGAGGCCATCGTCACGCCGGCCGACGGGCCGTCCTTCGGGATGGCGCCCGCCGGCACGTGGATGTGGACGTCCATCTCCGACCGCTTGTCGTCGAGGCCGAGCTCGTCGGCGTGGGCGAGGGCGTAGCTCCACGCCGCGCGCCCCGACTCCTTCATCACGTCGCCGAGCTGTCCGGTCAGCACCAGCTTCCCCGTCCCCTGCATCGTCGACGCCTCGACGAACATGATGTCGCCGCCCGCCGGCGTGTAGAACATGCCGGTCGCGGTCCCCACCAGGTCCTCGACGGCGGCCCGCTCGGGGTGGATCTTCGGCCGTCCGAGCAGCTCGCCGACCTCCTTCTCGGTGAGCGTCATCGCGTCGACCTCACCCTCGGCGATCTTGCGGGCGACCTTGCGCGCCAGCTTGCCGAGCTCGCGCTCGAGCTGGCGCACCCCCGCCTCCCGGGTGTAGTGCGAGATCGTGTGGCGCAGCGCCGACTCGTCGATCGCCAGCTGCTCGGCGTCGAGCGCCTTCTCAGCGAGCTGGCGCGGGACGAGATAGCGGCGGGCGATCTCCAGCTTCTCCTGCTCGGTGTAGCCGGTGAACTCGACGACCTCCATGCGATCGAGCAGCGGCGCTGGAATCTGCTGGATGAAGTTGGCGGTGGCGACGAACAGCACCTCGGAGAGATCGAACGGGATGCCGAGGTAGTGGTCGACGAAGTTGTGGTTCTGGGCCGGGTCGAGGACCTCGAGCAGCGCGCTCGCCGGGTCCCCCTGGAACGAGACGCCGAGCTTGTCGACCTCGTCGAGCAGGAAGACCGGGTTGCGGGTCCCCGCCTGGCGCATCCCCTGGATGATGCGGCCCGGCATGGCGCCGACGTAGGTGCGCCGATGACCGCGGATGTCGGCCTCGTCGCGAGCGCCGCCGAGCGCCACGCGGACGTACTCGCGCCCGGTGGCGCGGGCGATCGAGCGGGCGATCGACGTCTTGCCGACCCCGGGGGGCCCGACGAAGAGGAGGATCGGCGACTTCTTGAGCAGCCGGTCGTCGGCGCCGTCCGGCCGATCGTCGCCGGCGTCGGCAGCGGTCTCCTCGACCTCCGCGTCGGATACGGCGGCCGGCTCGTCGTCGCCGGCGGCCTCGGCCTCGCGCGCCAGATGGAGCCGGCGGACGGCGAGGAACTCCAGCACCCGATCCTTGACGTCCTGCAGCCCGTAGTGATCCTCGTCGAGAATCTCGGCGGCGCGCCCGAGGTCGATCGCCTCGTCGTCGACGGTGTTCCACGGGAGCTCGGCGACCACCTCCAGAAAGCCTCGGACCACCTGGTACTCCATCGACTCCTTGTTGAGCCGGCCGAGGCGGGAGAGCTCGCGGTCGACCTCCTTGCGGGCCTCGGCGGGCAGGTCGAGCTCCGCCAGCTTGGAAGCCAGCTCGTCGACCTCGCTCGAGTCGTCCCCCTCACCCAGCTCGTCCTGGATCGCCTTGAGCTGCTCGCGCAGCACCATCTCGCGCTGCCGGTCGCCGAGCTCCTGCTGGACCTTGGTCTTGATGTCGGTCTGGGCGTCGGCGATCGAGATCTGGCGCTGCAGGTGCACGAGCACCCGACGCAGCCGGTCTTCGACCGACAGCGTCTCCAGCAACGCCTGCTTCTCGGGGGTCCGCAGCTCGAGATGGCTGACGATCAGGTCCGACAGCTGCGACGCGTCGTCGATGCTGGCGAGCACCTCGTTGACGATGCCATACGACGGCCCCGCCTTCTGGGCGAGCTCGGCCGCCCGCTCCTGGACCTCGCGCTGGAGGGCGAGGAAGGTCGGCTCGTTGCGGTCGCTCGGCCACATCTCCTCGGCGTCGCGGACCACCGCCTCGAGGGCGCCGTCCGACTCGGCGATCCGCATCGCGATGCCGCGGCGCTCGCCGGCGAGCAGCACCTGCACGCCGTCGGTCATCCGCTGCAGCTGCTCGATGCGGGCAACGGTGCCGATGGTGTAGAGCCCCTCCGGCGTCGCCTGCTCGGTGCTCGCCCGCTGGGCGACGGCGAAGATCCACTTGTCGTCGGTCTTGGCCGCCCGCTTGATCGCTTCGAGGGTTCCGGGGCGGCCGGCGCCGATGACGGTCTTGACGCCGGGGAAGATGACGACGTCGCGAAGGGGGACGACGGGAAGGTTCTGGAGCTCGCTGGCCATGGGAACGTTGAGGGTCCTTTCTGTGGGGCCGGTCGCCCGACGGTCGGCGGCCGAGGGATCGCGAACGGCCGCCTGCAGGGAGTGAATACGGCGCGCAACTGAAGATGGTTGCGCGGTGGGTCGTGAATCTTATATCAATCGACTAAGATTCGGCAACCCTACCCGACCACTTCCGCCAGCAAGCCCCGGATCAGCACGTTGAGGCGCTCCCGGCCGTCGCTCTCGAAATCGACGAATCGCAGCCCCATGCCGCTGATCTGCTCGCACTCGAGGTCGGGACGCCGCACCACCGCCGCCAGCCCACGGATCGGCTCCCCGCGCCGCGGGCGCAGCTCGAAGGTCACCCGCGAGCCGGGGTCGGGGGAGATCGCCGACCGCACCAGGACGCCGGACTCCGACAGGTTGACCGTCTCCCCCCGGATCGGCTGACCGCTCCCTCCCTCGAGCACCACCCGCGCCGACAGCCGGACGCTCACCCGCGCCGCCGTCTTCATGAACTCGGCGAGCGCCTCCGCGAGGTCGGAGTCCGAGGAGTCGATCGACACCGCACCGGTGATCAACCCCTCGTCCTCGATCTCGCGGATCTCCGGCAGCAGCTCCTCGGTCGTCACCAGCAACAGCCGCGCCGTCGACGACGCCGATTCGGGCCGCCGCAGCTCGGCGAGGAAATCGCGGATCGCCACGTCGGCCAGCGGATAGCCGACGATCAGGTACTGGAAGCGCAGCTTGCGGATCAGCAGCCCGGCGGTGCGGCCGTCCTTCGCCCACTCCACCCGGTGGGGCAGCTCGCGCAGATAGGGCGCCAGGACGCCGACCTCGCCGCCGCCGACGGCGAGCACCCGCTCCTGCACCATGTCCATGACGCCATGCTCCTATGCCGGAGGGGTCGCGGGCAAGCGGGCCGGCGCGGACCTCTCGAGCTCCTGGTCGCCCCCGCCGCTCTCCGGTAAGATCGCCGCACGGGAATGCCACTCGCCGACCTCCCGGTTGGCTCCTCTGGTCGATACCGACCCGCCTCAGCTCATGTCTCGTCGTCGTCTCTACCGGCTCGCCGCGCTGGCGATCCTCGCCCCGCTGCCGCTCCTCGCCTCGCCGAAGATGCGGGGACCGGTGTTCCAGTCCCCCGACGGGGCGAGCGCCCTCTACGCCGTCTCCGACGGCGTCGAGATCTGCGTCCACCACCTCCCCCTCGAGGAGGCGACCTGCTGGCCGGCCCTCGGCGGTAGCGTGACCGATCTGCGCGCCGTCGACGGCGGATTCCTCGCCGCCGGCTACGCCGCCCTCGACGGCGTGACCGATCTGTTTCTGTTGCGCGGCGACGGAGAGAGGATCGAGCCGCTCCCGGTGCCCGAGGCGAGCGGCCCGCCGCGCGGCCGACCGGTCACGGCGGTCGACGACGGGCGCCTCGTCGGTCTGGTGTGGCTCGAGGGACGGCGACAGGACCGCCTCACCCTCCGCTCGGCACGGTGGCTGGGGGACCGCTGGGACGACGCCCTGCTGGTCGCCGGCCCCGGTCCCGACAGCATCGTGGCGCCGGCAGTGACGGTGCTCGCGGACGGCCGCTGGCTCCTGCTGTGGACCGCCTACGACGGCGAGGACGACGAGACCCTCTGGAGCCTGTTCGACGGCGCCGGCTGGAGCGAGCCGCTGCGGCTCGACGCCGACAACCCGTACCCCGACATCACCCCGACGGTGGTCGCCACCCCGACCGGGGCGGTCGCCGCCTGGAACGGCTTCGACGGCAGCGACTACCGCATCCGCACCGCCCACTTCGACGGCGAGCGCTGGAGCGAGCCGCGGGCGCGCGCCGGCCGTGGGGCCGACGACCCCGCGCTCTGCCGGCGCGACGATCGCCTGCTCCTGAGCTACAGCACGGTGCTGCCGGCCGAGTGGGTGTTCGTCGAGCTCGACGACAGTGGACGGCAGGTCCGGCGAGCCGTGGTGCCGTCGGACAACGCCCACCGCCCGGCGATCCGCTGGCTGCCCGAAGGAGTCGCCCTCCAGTGGTTCGATCACGAAGGGGAGGGCGCCGTCGCCGCCTGGGAGATCGACCGATGAGTCGACCCACCCGACGACCCGTCAGAGGGCCGGGTGCCGTCGCGGCCGTGGCCACCGTCGCCCTCGGCGCGCTGCTGGCGGCCGAAGCGGCCGTCGGCCAGACCTTCCGCTACATGGCGTTCGGCGACAGCATCACCAAAGGGCGCAAGGAGTTCGACAGCACCTGCCAGGGCGGCTACCCGGGCCGCCTCGACGATCTGCTCGGCTGCTCGCTGCCCGACTGCGAGGTGGTCAACGAAGGCAAGGACGGCGAGCGCACCAACGCCGGCATCACCCGTCTCAACGACCTGCTCGACAACCAGGGCCCGTGGGACATCGTCCTGCTGATGGAGGGGACCAACGACATCTTCCACGAGGTGTCCAACAACACCATCGAGGCGAACCTCGCCACCATGGACACCAGCGCCAAGAACGACGGCGTCGACACCCTCCACGCTTCGATCATCCACCTCGACCCGGACAGCACCGCCGGCATGGACCCCGACCGCGTCGCCGCGGTCGCCGACCTGCGCAACCGCGTGAGCAACCTGGCGTCGAGCCGCAACCGCTACTTCGCCGACGCCTGGGATCGCCTCTGCCAGACGTCCTCGTGCTTCAACCAGCACTACCACAACCCGGCGGGCTCGGTCGGGCACCCCGACGAGTCGGGCTTCGACGAGCTCGCCGACGAGTTCCGGGATTCGATCGTCTCGGCGCCGGTGCCCGGCCTGCCGACCGCCGTCGCCCCGACCGGCACGATCATGGACGACACACCACTCTTCGAGTGGAACAAGGAGAGCAACGGCGCCGCGACCTGGTACCAGTTCAAGCTGTCGATGGGGGCCACCGTCATCCGCGACCAGTGGTACGAGGAGAACGCCCGCTGCAGCGGCAACCAGTGCACCCTGTTCCTCGGCTCGCTCGCCGACGGCGACTACCTGTGGGAGGTCCGCGGCCGCAATCCGAGAGGGCGCTCCGGGTGGAGGTCGACCCCCTTCACGATCTCCACCCTCCTCCCGCCGACCGAGGTGACGCCCACCGCTCCGATCGGCGTCATCGGGGACCCGGAGCCGGCCTTCGAGTGGGGACGCGAGTCGCCGGTGGTCGCCGACAGCTACCAGCTCGAGGTCTCCGACTCGGGCGGGGTGATCCTCGACAGCACCCAACCGTCGGGCGTCATCTGCACGGCCGACGCCTGCTCCTTCGACGCCTTCGCCGGCGACCCGCTCGCCGAAGGCGACTACACCTGGAGGGTGCGCGGCAGCAACAGCGCCGGCGACGGGCCGTGGAGCTCGGTCCAGGCGTTCACCTTCGACCCCGACCTGCTGTTCACGGACGGCTTCGAGTCCGGGGACACCTCGGCCTGGTCGACGACCATCCCCTAGCGTCGTCGCGCCGGCCGCCGGCCCTCTCCCGGCCCTCTTTTCAGACCCACCTCGAGTCCTTCTCCTCGGGAGTTCGGCGGAGGTTCCCCTACCTGAGCCTCTGGATTTTAGCACAGCTCCGAAGCGGGGTCAGCCGCCGAGCGCACCGAACGTCGGCCGGGAATACCGCTCCTCGAGCGGTTGGTACTCTTGAGACATGAGCTCCCGCAGCAGGGGGCCGGGCGGGAGGTGAGCGTCCGGCGACTCGTCGCCGTCGTCGTGGTCGCGATGCTGGCGGTCGTGCCCTCGGTGCGCGGTCAGACGATCGAGCTGCCCTCCAGGATCGAAGCGGGAACGTCGCTCGCCGACGCGCTGGAGACGATCCGCGATGCCGGCGCGCGGCTCCTCTTCTCGGACTCGTTGGTACCGCCCGGGCTCGAGGTCACCGCCGCGCCGCGGACCGACCAGCTGCTGGAACTGCTCACCGCCCTGCTCGACCCGCACGGGCTGACCGTCATCTCCGGTGCGGGAGGCACGCTGGTGGTCGTCGCCACCGACCAGGCCGAGGTCCGCGGTGAGCTGCTCGGCGTCGTGCGCTCGCGAGACGCCGAACGCCCGGTGCCCGGCGTCGAGATCCGGGTCGCCGGCGAGCAGGCGGTCACCGACGACGATGGCGCCTTCCGCTTCACTCTGCCGCCCGGCCGTCACCAGATCGAGGCGCGGCGCCCCGGCTTCGTCATCGCGCGCATCGACGGCATCGAGATCCCTCCGGCGGGGGTCGCCGAGACGACGGTGTGGCTCGACGCGGCGCCGATCCTCGAGGACGAGCTGACCGTCAAGCCGAGCAGGGTGTCGCTGCTGCGCGACGAGCCGAGATCGCCGATCGCGCTCAGCCGCGACGACATCCAGGCGCTCCCCCACCTCGGCGGCGACTTCTTCCGGTCGCTGAGCCTGCTGCCCGGCATCGCGTCGAACGACGTGACGGCCGAGTTCCACGTCCGCGGCGGTCGACGCGACGAGACTCAGATTCTGCTCGACGGCCAGGAGCTCTACGAGAGCTACCACCTCAAGGACTTCGACAACGCCCTGAGCGTAGTGCCGCCCGCCACCCTGGAGAGCGTCGATCTCGCCACCGGCGGCTTCTCCGTCGAGCACGGCGACCGGATGAGCGGCGTGCTCGACATGACGACGAGCGATCGTCGCGGTCCGGTCCGGCGCTACGTCGGCCTCAGCCTCCTCAACCTCGAGGCGGGGGGCGACGGCGCCGCCGGCGAGCGAAATCGGTGGATGCTGCAGGCCCGGCGGGGCTCGATCGACCTCGCCAGCCGCCTCCTCGGCAAAGAGGACCCCGTCTACTGGGACGCCTTCGGCAAGTTCGCCCACGACCTCTCCGACGGCTCCGGGCTGCGCCTGCACCAGCTCCACTCGAGCGACGAGCTCGAGATCATGGAGCGCGTCGACGACGAGTCCAAGCGGATCGAGACCGACTACTCCAGCAACTACCTGTGGCTGACTCACCACGCTCTCGGCGGCCGGCGATGGCTGGCCGAGACCGTCCTCTCCGCCAGCGACATCCGCCGCGACCGCTTCGGTGACGAAGACGAGGAGGACGTCGCCTTCGTCGTCCGCGATCGCCGTGAGCTCGAGGTCTTCGCCCTCAAGCAGGACTGGACGCTCGCCCTCGACCGCGGGCAGAGCGTCCGGTGGGGGCTCCATCTCCGCCGCTTCGACGTCGCCTACGGCTATCGCTCGAGCTACGAGTTCGGTACGCCGCTCGCCGCGGTTCGCGACGGCGGCGAGGCGGGCGACGTCGACTTCGACCGCCGGTTCGAAGAGGAGGACGTCGGCGTCTACCTGCTCGACCGCTGGCGGCCGACGGACGCATGGACCCTCGAGCTCGGACTGCGGTGGGATCAGCACTCGCTCGCCGACGAGGACCTGTGGAGCCCGCGGATCAACGTCGCCCGCGCCATCGGGGAGACCGCCGTCCTCCGGCTGGCGATCGGGCGCTTCAACCAGAGCCAGCGACCGTACGAGCTGCAGGTCGCCGACGGCGCCACCGACTTCGCTCCCGTCGAGCGGTCCGATCGCGCCCTCGTCGGTTACGAGCGCAGGTTCCCTCGAGCGGGCAACCTCGCCCTGCGGTTCGAGGTCTACCATCACGTCGTCGACAATCCGCGGCCGCGCTACGAGAACCTCTACGAGCCGGTGAACACCTTCCCCGAGCTGGAGCCGGACCGCGTGCTCGTCGAGCCCGAGCGCAGCGTCGCTCAGGGGGCCGAGATCTTCGTGCGCGGCGGCGGCGGCCCGAGATTCGACTGGTGGGTCAACTACACGTACGCGACCTCCGAGGACGAGATCGCCGGCGTCGACGTGCCTCGCCGCTTCGACCAGCCCCACAGCGCCAATCTCGACCTCGATCTCCGGTTGACCCCACGCTGGACGCTCAACCTGGCGGGGCGATACCACACCGGCTGGCCGACGACGCCGTTGATGGTCGACGTGAGCGTCGACGACGACGGCGAGATCGAGTTCACGCCGCGCCTCGGCCGGCGGTTCAGCAGCCGCCTGCCCGACTACCACCGCCTCGACCTGCGACTGAGCCGCCGATGGAGCGCCGGACCTCGCGACTTCGTCTTCTTCGTCGACGTCCAGAACGTCTACGATCGCGGCAACATCGCCGGCTTCGACTTCGACTTCGACGAGGAGACCGGCGAGGTCCTGCCGAACGCCGAGGAGTGGGCTCCGCTCCTCCCCTCGGCGGGGATCAAGGTTCGCTGGTAGGTCGCGCCGCCGGATCGTAGACCGTCACTCGGCCGACCGAGCGCTCGTCGGCGAGGCCGGCGGCGGGGAGCACGACCGCCAGGGCGTCGCGCGGATCGAGGTGATCGACCGTGCCGCTGAGCACGATGCCGCGCGCCGTCGCCTCGAGGTTTGCGGGATCGAACACGATCGCGTCCCCGGTCTCCCGCTGGTACCAGTCGACGAAGGCGCCGAGCGTCGCGCCGTCGAGGTCGAACGGCGGCGCCAGCGCCAGCGCCCACTCCCAGAGAGCCGGATCGGGCTCGAATCGCCCGGCCTCGACCTCGCCGCCGGCGGTCATCGTCAACTGTTCACCGGCGGCCGCGATCCACCGCTCGTCGTCGACCGTCATCTCGATCGTCCCCTCCCGCACCCGCACCCATCCGCCGCCCTCCGCGCCGCCGGCCCGCACCTCGAACTGCGTGCCGACGTCGGTCACCCGACCGAAAGGCGCCCGGACCACCATCGCCCGCCCGGCGCCGCCCGAGTCGACGTAGAGCATCCCCGCCTCGAGCTCCACGGTGTCGCCGGCGATCATCTCGACGCGCGTCGACGGACCGAGCCGTACCGAGTGCCCCGAGAGCAGGCGCAGAGCGAGACCCGCATCGGCCGTCGCGGCGGTCTCCAGGCGGCTGCCGGCCGTCAGCTCGATCGGTGCCGCACGCTCGAGATCGATGCCGGCGACGGCTCCGCTCCACCGCTCGACGGCGGCCGCGAGCTCCACGGGCGGCGGCGACTGCGCTCGCCACAGCAACGCCAGGCTGAGCGCCAGGAGCAGGGTCGCGGCCAGCGCCAGCACCATCGACGGCCCCCGTTGCGGCTGGCGGGCGGCCACCGCCTCGCGCCACGCCTGCCGGGAACCGTCGCGCAGCCGCGACAGCACCTCGGCGGGGACTTCGGGGCGGGGGCCCGCCTTCGCCAGCAGGCGGCGGACGTCCGCGGCGTCGGCGGTCGGGTCGTCGGTGCGGTCGAACTGACTCATGATTCCATTCCCATCGATAGGTTCGCGGTAGCGGCAGGCGCAGATCGTGGGCGGCGCTCGACCCGCCGGTCGTACTCGCGGCGAAACGCCAGCCGGGCACGGGTGAGGAGGGACTCGGCCGCCTTGAGGCCGAGGTCGAGGCGACGCGCGATCTCGCGCACCGGCAGCTCCTGGAGGTATTTCCATTCCAGCGCCTGGCCGTAGTGCGCCGGCAGCGCGTCGAGCGCCTCGTGGACGATGTGCCGGGTCTCGCTGCGCGACGCCCCCGCCTCCGGGCTTTCGGCGCGCCGGGCGTCGAGGGCCTCGACCGCGGCCTCGTCGGC
>JBPEXA010000216.1:0-5124 GCA_052032135.1 Thermoanaerobaculia bacterium
CAGGCGGGCGCGCTCGACGGCGGCTACCCCGGCTACCTCGGCCGCGACAACGCCAACCAGATCACGCTCAACGACGGCATCCCACCGATCACCAACATGTACCTGTGGCAGCCGATCGCCGGCGCCGCCTACCCGCCGTGCGTCGACGGTGACTACGACGCCGCGGTGATCGCCCACGAGTACGGGCACATGATCCAGAACCGCATGGTCGACCTCGAGAACGGCCTCTCCGGCGATCACGGCCGGGCGATGGGCGAGAGCTGGTCCGACCTCACCGCGATCGAGTACCTCAACGCCTACGGCTACGTGCCGGTGGCGGACGAGAACCCGTTCGCGCTCGGCGCCTACATCACCGGCAAGAAGGAGTCGGGCATCCGCAACTTCGGCATGAACGTCAGCCCGCTCAACTACTCCAACATGGACTACGACCCGGTCGGCGGCTTCGCGGCCAGCCCGCACGCCAATGGCGAGATCTGGAGTGCCACGAACTTCGAGATGCGCCAGGTCCTGATGGCGAAGTACGACGCCGACTTCCCGTCGTCCGACATGCTGCTGCAGGCGCGCTGCGCCGACGGCGAGATCCCCGCCGACCTGTGCCCCGGCAACCGCCGCTGGGTGCAGATCATGCACGACGCCTTCCTGCTGATGCCGTCGTCGCCGACCTTCCTCGACGCCCGCGACGCCTACCTCGCGGCCGACCTCGCCCGCTCGGCGAGCCCGTCGATCGTCTGGCCCTCCAACCAGACCGAGCTCGAGGACGTCTTCGCCCGCCGCGGCATGGGCGTCGGCGCCACCGCCAGCGGCACCGGCGACACCGAGCCGACTCCGAGCTTCGAGAGCGCTTCCGGCAACAACGCCGCGATCACCTTCGAGCTGGTCGGCGCCGACGAGGGCGACGCACCGGTCGCCGGTGAGGTCTACATCGGCGAGTTCGAGTCGCTGACCACCGCGGTCGCCGACACCCACTCCGACACTCCGCTCGGCGACAGCCACAACGTCGCCGCCGGCACCTACACCATCACCGCGCGGGCCGACGGCTACGGCCACGCCCGTTTCACCGAGACCTTCGCCGCCGGCGAGGTCCGCACCCTGCGCATCCGCATGTCGTCCAACTGGGCGTCCGGCGCGCGCGGCGCGACGGCTTCCGGCGACGGTGCCGACTTCGACGAGCTGATCGACGACACCGAGGAGAGCAACTGGGAGAACGTGGTTGCCACCGGCGACATCCAGGGCTCGACGGTCACCGTCGAGCTCGGCGGCGGCCTCCAGCAGGTCAGCCGGGTGCAGGTGAGCGCCATGCTCGAGCAGGGTCAGAACCGCTTCCGCGCCCTGCGGCAGTTCGCGGTAGAGACCTGCGACGCGACGGTCGCCGACTGCTCGCTCGACTCCAACTACACGCGCATCTTCACCAGTGCCGCCGACGCCTTCCCCGCTTCCGGCTTCCGGCCGTTGGTGCCCGATTGGCAGATGCGCTCCTTCGACGTGCCGCCGACCGACGCCACCCACGTGCGGATGGTCGCGCTCCACAACCACTGCACGGGCAATCCCGAGTACCAGGATCCGATCGCGCAGGACGCCGATCCGCTGAACCCGACCGATTGCCGGGTCGACGATCCGGTGCTCGCCCGCCGTGACCGCCACGTCTACGTCTCCGAGTTCCAGGTGTTCTCGACGCAGGTGGCTTGCAACGACCTGCCGCCGGCGGTCGTCGTGCAGCCGATTCCCGACGCGCTCGACATCCTGACCGGCGACGGTGACGTCTTCGTCGACAACTGCGAGGACGCCAACCTGGCGTTCGCGGTGGCCAACCACGGCGGCGTCGATCTGACCAACATCCAGGTCGTCGACATCCGCCCGGTGAGCCACCCCGAGACGACGGTCAACACCGGCCTGCCGTTCGCGGTCTCCAACCTGCCCACCGGTTGCAGCGGCACCAGCACCACCGCCGCCGCGGCGTTCAACTTCACCGCCGGCGGCCTGTCGCACGGCGACACCCTGGTGTTCGAGGTCGACGTCACCGCCGATCAGGTGGCGGGCGTCCAGACCGGCATCCTGCGCATCGAGCAGACCGAGTCCGACTTCGAGAAGCAGAACATCTCGTTCTCCTTCGAGTCCGACGCCGAGGGATGGGAGGTGCTGCGAGGCACCTTCGACCAGACGACCGGCGCCGGCGCGCTGGCGAGCCTGGGCTTCATGGAGTCCTCGATCGCCGTCGACGACGCTTGCGACGTCATCCGCTCACCGGTGGTGCGGCTCTCCAGCACCTCGACCTTGACGCTCTACAACCAGTTCGAGATCGAGCCTGCCGACGAGCTGCTGCTCGGCTTCTACGATCGCGCCAACGTCGGCCTCTACGACGCCGCCGTCGACCAGCGCTCGGTGGTCATCCCGAGCGGCGGCCTGCGCGGCTACAACGTGCCCGACGGCGCCGCCAACGGCGCCTGCGCCTCCGGTGAGGCCGGTTGGGCCGGCGCCGGTCCGGGCTGGCTCGACGCCCAGTGGACGGCGGCCGACCTCGGCGTCGACACCGTCGACGGCAACGGCAAGCCGGTCCAGATCTCGGTCAAGTACGCCACCGACCCGCTGATCTCGCTGCCGGGCTTCCAGTTCGACGAGGTCACCATCACCGATGTCCTGGTGGCGGTGCCCGACGGCAACGCCGACGTCTGCGAGGGCGGCACCAACTCGCGTCCGCTCGCGGTCGACGACACCGCTTCGACCCCGGCCGACACGCCGGTGGTGATCCCGGTGCTCGCCAACGACTCCGATCCTGACGGGGAGGCGGTGTCGATCTCCTCCGTGCAATCGCCGACCGCTCAGAACGGCTCGGCGAGCGACAACGGCGACGGCACCGTCACCTACACGCCTGCGGCCGGCTTCACCGGTCTCGACACCTTCACCTATCAGATCTGTGACGACGGCGGCCTGTGTGACAGCGCCACGGTCTCGGTCACGGTGGGCGACAGCGGCGAGAATCTGGAGCCGATCGCCGAGGACGACGCGGCGTCGACCGAGCAGGAGACCCCGGTCGTGATCGACGTGCTGGCCAACGATTCCGATCCCGATGGCGACGCCATCGGGGTCGATTCGGTCAGCTCTCCCGCTCATGGCATGGCGGTCGACAACGGCGACGGCACGATCACCTACACCCCGGACGTCGGCTTCGTCGGCACCGATGCGTTCAACTACACGATCAGCGACGGGCGTGGCGGCAGCGCCACGGCTACCGTGACGGTCGAGGTCAACGAGGACACCGACCCCAACGCCTGTGCGGAGATCGACGACGCCGATCCGGCGGTCGAGTACCGCACCGGATGGCACCGCCGCAAGCAGGATGGATCCAACGGTGGCCACCACCGGCGGATGGGCAGCCACAACACCGGCAACGGCAACGGCTCGACGCCGATCGCCAAGGTGGTCTTCGAGGGCGACTCCGTGACCTACTTCTACGTGATGTCCGACCGCGGCGGTGCGGCGGACATCTACATCGACGGCCAGTTCCAGGAGACTCTGCTCTTCGGAGCCAACCAGCCCGGTCCCGAGAACCCGACCTTCGGGCACTCGCGGGTCTATTCCGGCCTCGGTAGCGGCTCTCACGAGCTGTTGATCGAGCACCGCTACGGCGCGGTCTACGTCGACGGCTTCGGCTTCTCGTGCGACACGCCCGAGAACGGCGCCGACGGCGGCGCTGCCGCTTTCCACTCGGACACCGAGAGTGAGGAGGTGGACGCCGAGGAGGAGGGCGCGGTCGTCGAGCGTTCCATCCAGGTGGGCGACGCCGACGACCACGTGTCGATCGTGGTGGAAGGAGCGTGGGTGCCGCTGACGGTCGAGATCATCGACCCGGCCGGCAACCTCCTCGCCACTGGCGAGTCGCTGATGGGCGGCGCCACCTCGGGTGTCGATGCGTCCGTGAGCGCTCCCGGCAACTACACCCTGCGGGTCCTCAATCCCTTGGGCTCGTTCGACCAGATCGACATCAGTACCGCCAAGACGGTCCGCAATCCCTAGTTGCGATCGACCGCACCCTCACCAGCGCCCGGAGCTGCGGCTCCGGGCGCTGTTGTTCTCTTGAGGAAGTTGGCGCGCCGCCCTGGGGTGGTCCTGCCCCTCGTTCACCCTCTCGGCTCGAGGTGCTCGAGCGCGCGGCGGTAGAGCTCGGCCAGCGTCGACTCCTGGCCGACCAGCTCGCTGACCAACAGCTGGAACTGCACCAGTGAGGCGTCGAGGTTCTCCGGGCGGTGGGTGGCGCGATCGAAGAAGGCGTGCGAGAAGCGGGCGATGGTGTGCTCGGTCAGCACCTGCTGCAGCGCGTAGACGTCCGTCAGCTGCTGCACGGTCTCGTACTCGATCTCGCTGACGATGCCCTTGGCCTTCGCGGCCTCCCAGGCCGAGCTCGAGAGCGTGGCGTCGATGAAGCTCTCGCCGTCCCACGCGACACTGAGGTCGAAGAATCCCGGAGCGAAGATCCGCTCGCGCCGTGGTGATCCGGGGTCCGAGGCGATCTCCCGCAGCCGCCCCGCCACCTCCCGATGCCGTGGAAGCCATCGTTCGAGGATCGCGGCGTTGTTCTCGATCTCGAGGGTGATGCGTTCGAGCGCGGCGCGTTTCTCGCGGTCGAGTTTGCGGGACTCGACCGCTTCGTCGATCACCAGCGCGATGAGCACGCTGAAGACGATCAGCAAGCCCTCGAAGAGCCATCTGACGCCCTCGCGCTGCGGCATGGCGGGGAGTGTAGCGCGGTGCCGGAGCGTGGCGGGCGAGTAGACTGTCGCGGCATCGTGAAGATCGCGACCGAGATCGCGCGCATCCTCGTCGCCGTGACGTCGACGGTGGCGATCGCCGCCTGCGGCGGCGGAGCGACCCCGCCGCCGGGTTTCGGCTGCGTGCCGGCGGCGCCGTGCGACACCGGTGATCGCTGCCTGCGCGGAGAGGTACGGTGCGACGCCGACGACCGATGGCACTGCCTCGCCGTCGAGCGCGATCCGAGCTGTCCGCAGCCACCGTCGTGCATCGACGGCATCGTCTGCAACACCGGCGACCCGTGCACGCGCGGCATCGCTCGCTGTGACGAGCTGGGGCGCAGCCACTGCATGGTGGTCGAGCGCTGGGAGTGCCCGCAGA
>JBPEXA010000217.1:0-2499 GCA_052032135.1 Thermoanaerobaculia bacterium
CCCCCGCCTCCGCACCGCAGCACGAGAAGATCAGAATCGCCAGGAGAGGCCGGCGGCGATCTGCCGCCCGGCGAGGTCGAGGGTGCCGAGCCCCTCGAAGTCGTCGGCGAGCTCGTCGTCCGCCGAATCCCACCGCCCCTCGGCGAACAGCGTGAAGCTCTCGCCGACCGGGACGCTGAGGCCGGCGACGAAGTAGGTGCCGAAGGCGTCGCCCTCGGCGAGGAAGGTGTCGGTGAAGATCTCGTTGCCGCCGGCGAAGTCGATGAAATCACCGCTCTCCTCGAGCGTCCAGGAGTAGAACCCGCCGCCGCCGCCGAGGTACGGCTGCAGCGTCGCCTCCGGGCCCGTCAGGTGGAAGAGCAGGCCGAGGGTGGCGCTGGTCACCTCGAAGAAGGTCGTGTGGCGGATGTCGCGACCGTCGGCGTCGACGAAGTCACGATACGCCTGCCGGGCGTCGGCCTCGAACGCGTTGATCGACGCCATCACCCCCACCCGGCGACCGAGGCGGTGAACGTAGTCGACGCCGGCGATGGTGTCCTCGAACGACTCGGTGCTGCCGGTGAAGTCGAAGAACGTGTCGTCCCAGTACTCCGACTCGCCGTCCGGCTCGAAGGTGCCGACGCGGAAGCGGAACTCGCTGTCACCGCCGTACGTGCGATACGAGCCCTGCGCCGTGGCCGGCGCCGCCGAGACGGTGAGCGCGGCGGCGATCGCAACCGTGATCCATGCTGTCCTCATGTCGACATCCTCCTCGTTCGGGGTGAGATCGTCTCACGTCGAGGGTGGAGAGCAACTGCGATGCCAGTCGCCGAGATCGTAATGGCGGCGGGGCTCCTCCGCCCCCCGGCGACGCCCTCGTGGGCGCCACTCGTTGCAAGATGAGGACACCGGGCGTCCGTCGAGTGTCACAGCCGGGGAGGGCGCGCCGGCTGCTAACATGCCGCCCGCGATGAAGTTCAAGCGCGCCGTCAACTACGGCTTCTGCGCCGGTGTGCGCCTCGCCGACAAGAAGGTCAAGCGCTTCGCCGAGCTCGGCGGGCGCGACGGCGCCATTCTCGGCCAGGTGGTGCACAACGAGCGGGTGGTCGACGAGATGGCCGAGCTCGGTGTACCGACGGTCGACGCCCTCGAGGAGGTCGATCGCGGCACGATCATCTTCTCCGCCCACGGAGTGCCGCCGTCCTTTCACGGCAGCGCGCAGTCGAAGGGTCTCAAGATCCTCGACACCACCTGTCCGTTCGTCTACGACATTCACGAGGAGGCGGACGCCGCGCTCGACGACGGCGCCCACCTGGTGTTCATCGGCAAGCCCGATCATCGCGAGGTGATCGGCTACACCCACGACCGCGACCCGTCGACCTATCACGTGCTGTTGACCGTCGACGAGGCTCGCGCGATCGACTGGGAGCGCTATCCGAAGGTCAAGGTGCTCTACCAGACGACGCTCAACGCCGAGGAGTACGAGGACGTCGTCCGCTACATCGAAGGGCGGGTGCCGACGGTCAGCCGCGCCGACACCATCTGCTACGCCACCAAGGAGAACCAGGACGCGGTGCGCGAGCTGGGAGCCGACGACGAGGTCGACCTCATCCTGGTGATCGGCGGCCGCAACAGCGCCAACACCCGTCACCTGTGGGAGCTCGGCCGCGAGCTCAAGCCGTGCCGCCTGGTGCACGAGCTCGACGACCTCGACGCCGCCTGGTTCGAGGGGGTCGAGACGGTCGGCATCACCGCCGGCGCGTCGACGCCCGACTACATGATCGACGAGGTCGAGGCGGCGGTGCGGCGGCTCGCCGCCGGCGCCACCGTCTGATCGCGCCGTTGGACCCGATCGCCAGGATGCGGGGCCGGCTCGACGGCCGCTTCGCGCGCATCGCCCTCCCCGAGGCGACCGACGCCAGGGTGCTGCAGGCGGCGGCGCGCGCGCAGGCGGAGGGGGTGTGCCAACCGGTGCTGGTGGGCGATCGGCGGGAGGTGATCGAGGCGCTGGCCGGCGAGCAGCTCGAGCCGACCGCCTTCGAGCTGATCGATCCCGTCAGCCACCCACAGCGGGCCGAGATCGGCGAGTGGTTGATCGACCGTTTCGACGGTGACCGGCAGCTGGCCGCCGAGCTGGCACGACGGCCGACCTACTTCGCCGGCGCCCTCGCCGCGGCCGGCGGCGTCGACGGGGTGGTGATGGGCGCCGAAGAGACCACCGGCGAGACGATCCGCGTCGCGCTGCGCACCATCGGCCTGGCGCCCGGCGTCTCGCTGCTGTCGTCCTGTTTTCTGATGATCCTCGCCGACGGTCGCGCGCTGATCTACAGCGACGCCGGGGTGATCCCCGACCCGACCTCGGAGCAGCTCGCCGACATCGCCATCGCCGCCGCCGGCAGCGCCCGGCGCTATCTACACGAGGCTCCGCGCGTCGCCCTGCTCTCCTTCTCGACCCGCGGCAGCGCCCGCCACCCGCTGGTCACCCGCGTCCAGCACGCGGTCGAGGTGCTCGCCGCCCGC
>JBPEXA010000218.1:0-2483 GCA_052032135.1 Thermoanaerobaculia bacterium
TGCTGTTACGGCACGGCAAGTCGGACTGGAGCGCCCCGTCGGCGGGCGATCACGACCGACCGCTGGCGCCCCGCGGCCGCCGGGCCGCCGACACCGTCGGTCGCTGGCTGGCGGAGGCGGGTGTCGTGCCGTCGTTGGCGCTCACGTCGACCGCCGTACGGGCGAGCGATACGGTGGCGCGGGCGGTGGCGGCCGGCGAATGGGAGACCGAGGTGCGGCCGACCCGATCGCTCTACATGGCCGGCGCCCGCGAGGCGCTCGCCCTCGTCGAGGCGCTCGACGACGACCCCGAGATCCTGCTGCTGGCCGGTCACCAGCCGACCATGTCGTCGCTCGTCCGGCTGGCGATCGGCGGCGGCGCGGTGCGGATGCCGACGGCGGCCGTCGCCTGCCTGCGCTTCGAAGGCGGCCGGTGGGCCGACGTGCGACCGGGCGGCTTCGAGCTCGAGTGGCACCTGATCCCCCGCCTCCTCGAGCGCTGAGCGATGGCGGCGACGTCGGGACCGCTCAGGCCGACGACGTCACCACCAGGCGCCGGCCGAACGCCTGCTCGAACAGCTCGCCGTGGCGCGCCGCCTCCCACATCTCCACGGTCGGCGGTTCTGCGGCCGCTAGCTCGAGAACGATCGTCTCGTCGCCCACCCGTACGTCGAGGCCGGCGACCCGACCGGCCCGGGAGCGCTCGAGGCTCTCCGCCATCCGCAGGCAGGCGGTGAGCGCGACGAGCGTCCGCAGATCGTCCTCGCTCAACACCTCCTCGTACCCGTCGATCTTCGGGTTGCCTTTGCGGTGGTAGCGCACCAGCAGCGCGATCAGCAGCTGCTCGCGATGGCGGAAGCCGGGGAGCGCGAGCGACGTCAGCAGGTAGGCGCCGTGCTTGTGGTGGCGGTAGTAGTCGAGGTTGGTGCCGATGTCGTGCAGGGTCGCGGCGGCGGTCAGCAGCTCGAGCTCGACCTCCCCGAGACCGTGCAGCGGCGACAGCCCGCGGAAGAGGGCGCGGCAGAGCGTCTCCACCCGCGAGCCGTGGGACGGCATCTCACCGTGGCGCAGCGCGAGGTTGTCGATCGTGAACCGCCGCACGTCGTCGACCAGGTGGGGAGGGTCGGGGAAGAGGTGACGATAGAGCGCACCCTCGCGCACGCCCTGGCCGGAGATCTCGATCGACTCCAGCCCGGCGGCGCGCAGCAGCCAGCGATAGACCAGCGCTCCGGCGACCAGGATGTCGGCGCGGTAGGGGCGGACGCCGGCCATCCGGACCCGCTCGTCGTACGTGGTCTCCAGCAGCTGCTCGGTGATCGCCTCCAGCCCCTGCCGCCGGAAGCGGTAGCCGTGCAGCACCGGCAGCGGGTAGTCGCGCCGCTTCATGTCGAGCCGCGCCAGGTTGCGGATGGTGCCGCCGACGCCGACCAGCGGCAGGCCGGAGGTCGCGATGTCGTCGGCGAGCTTCGCGGCGCGCTCGGCGACGCGGCGCTCGAGCGCCGCCACCTCGGCGGCCGACGGCGGGTCGGAGTCGACGAACGCCTCGGTGAGGCGGACGGCGCCGAGCGGCAGCGCGTCGCCGCTCACCCAGCGTCGGTTCTGCATGCGGGAGATCTGGCTGCTCCCGCCGCCGAGATCCATGATCCAGGCGTCGTGAAGATCGAAGCTGTTGGCGACGGCGAGCGTCGCCAGCTCCGCCTCCTCGGTCCCCGGCAACACGCGCACCGAGTACCCAGCGTCGCGGATCGGCCCCAGCACCTCGTCGCGATTCGCCGCGTCGCGCACCGCGCTGGTGGCGAGGATCTCGAGATCGTCGAGATCGACGGCGCCGCCGTAGTCCTCGAACAGCTCGACCGCCGCCAGCGCCCGCGACACCGCCGCCGGCGTCATCCGCCCGTCACGGGCCAGCCCTTCGCCGAGGCGGACCGGCTCGCGGATCGCCTCGACCATGCGGTAGGCGCGGCCGGCCTCGTAGTCGAACACCATCAGCCGAGCGGTGTTCGAGCCGAGGTCGGCGATTCCCACTCGCGGCACGGCGCCTAGTAGACCACCTCTCTCTCGCGGGGACAAAGACACCCGCGAGCGGGGTGATCGAGCGAACCGGCCGCCCGCTGGGCGAGCGGCCGGCACCTGGGTCCAACCTCAGCGACCGGGTGCGTAACCGAAATCGACTTCGAGGTTCACCTCGCCGTCGCCGATCGTCACGGTCGCCCGATGCGGCGTACCGGTGCCATCGAAATCGAAGGTCTGGAAATAGAGGTCGATCGGCGACTGCGTCGAGTCGACCTCGACGACGTAGGTTCCTGCCGCCAAGCCGGTGAACAGATAGTTGCCATCACCAGACGTATCCTGCGTCGTGATGAGGTTCATGGCGCTGTCGAAGAGCCGGACGGTGATCCCGTTCAAGCCGGCCTCTCCGGGGTCCTGAACGCCGACAACCCCGCTGCTGAAGGAGTCCTCCCACACCCGGTCACCGATCGCGCCCTGAGCCGGAGTCCCCGGCG
>JBPEXA010000219.1:0-6259 GCA_052032135.1 Thermoanaerobaculia bacterium
GCACGGCCCGGGTCACCCTCAGGGCGCCGAGCACGTTGGTGTCGTACATCGCCGCCCAGCCGTCCGCGTCGCTCTCCGCCACCGGATCGAGCCCGCGGCCGAATCCGGCGTTGTTCACCAGCAGGTCGACACGGTCGAGAGCGTCGACGAAGCGGTCGACGCTCGCCCCGTCGGTGACGTCGAGCTCCCGGGCGGTCGCCCCCGCCGACTCCGCGACCGCCGCCAACCGCTCGCGGCGGCGCGCCCCGGCGACGACCGAGAAGCCGGCCTCTGCGAGCCGGCGGACGGTCGCCGCCCCGATCCCCGCGCTCGCCCCGGTGACCACCGCTGTCCTCGTACCGCTCATCGCGCCGCCGGCGCATCATAGCGGCTCGGCCGATCGGGTAGCATCGCCCCTTCACCTTCAAGGAGGCTTCCGTGAGACCGATCTCGAACCTGTTGCTGCTCGCCGTCGGCGTCGCCCTCGTCGCCCCCGCCGTCGCCCAGGATCTGCACCCGTCGCGTCGCCCGAGCCCGATGGGCATGGCGCGCACCCACGTCGGCGACGCCTACCTCAGCATCACCTACAGCCGCCCCTACGAGCGGGGCCGCGACGTCATCTTCGGCAGCGAGGACGACGGCGCCCTGGTGCCGTTCGGCCAGGTGTGGCGGACGGGCGCCAACGAGGCGACCCAGGTGACCGCCACCGCCGACGTCATGATCGGCGGCCAGCGCCTGCCGGCCGGCACCTACTCGCTCTTCTCGACCCCCGGCGCCGAGCGGTGGATGCTGCACTTCAACTCGCGGCTCGGCCTCAACGGCCTGTTCGCCCGCAATCCGGACACCGGCGACTTCGAGAACGCCTACGACCCGGCCAACAACGTCCTCGAGCTCGAGGTCGCCCCCTCGTCGCTGACCGAGGAGGAGAAGGCCGACCAGTTCACCATCGCCTTCGAAGAGGCGGAGGACGGCGCCACCCATCTGGTGCTGCGGTGGATCACCACCGAGGTGAGGGTGCCGGTCGCTCCCGCCTGACGCCTACTCTTCGGAGGACTCGTCGCCGGCGACCCCTTCGGAGGACTCGTCGCCGCGGGCAGCGACGAACTCGAGGGCGGTGCCGTTCATGCAGTAGCGCTGGCCGGTCGGCTGCGGCCCGTCGGGGAAGACGTGGCCGAGATGGCCGCCGCAACGACGGCAGAGCACCTCGGTGCGGAGCATGAACAGGCTCCGGTCGGCCTCGGTCTCGATGTTCGCCTCCGACACCGGCTCGTAGAAGCTCGGCCAGCCGGTGCCGGACTCGAACTTGGCGTCGGACCGGAAGAGGTCCGCGCCGCAGCCGGCGCACCGGTAGAACCCGGGCTCCTTGTTGTCCCAGTAGCGACCGGTGAAGGCGCGCTCGGTCCCCTTCCGGCGCAGCACGTGGTACTCCTCGTCGGAGAGCCGCCGGCGCCACTCGGCGTCGTCTCGATCGACGCGGTCGACCGCCACCATCGCCTGCGCCTCCTCCGACCAGATCTCGATCCGATCCCCGCTGTCGTCGCCCATGCCGGCCCCCTCGAGAACAACAAAACCGCCGACGCTCACGCGCCGGCGGTCCATTGTCCACGATTCGGCCGTCGAGGGCCAGATGTCGGAAGGGCTACGGATTGACGATCTTGTTGTGGGGCTTGCGGGGCGGATCGTCCCGTGGCCGCACCTCGACCGGGTCGTTGTCGGCCCACTCGGGCGCCAGCTCGGCGTTGATCACCGCCCACTCCGGTGCTTCGTCCTCGGTCTCGAAGATCGCGTCGATCGGGCAGGCCGGCTTGCACAGCGAGCAGTCGATGCAGAGGTCGGGGTCGATGACCATGAACTCCTCGCCCTGGTACTCCCCCGGATAGATGCAGTCGACGGGGCAGACCTCGACGCAGTCGGCATACCGCTCGCCGAGACAGGCTTCTCCGATCACATACGCCATGCTGTTCTCCCTCTTCCGTTGAGTGCACGCCGACCCCGCGGCCGCCGCGCGTCGAGAGTGTACTGAGGGTGCCGAAAAGGGAGCAAACTGGTGCTGATTCGGCGGTCGAAGAGGGGTGGTAGGGTGCCCACGAGCGTGGAGGCCGCACCGTGAGACCGTACCTCGATCTGATGCGTCGCATCCTCGAGGAGGGGACGCCGAAGGACGACCGCACCGGCACCGGCACGCTGTCGGTGTTCGGCCATCAGATGCGCTTCGACCTCGGCGCCGGCTTCCCGGCGATCACCACCAAGAAGCTCCACCTCCGCTCGATCGTCCACGAGCTGCTCTGGTTCCTGGCCGGCGACACCAACATCGACTACCTGCGCCGCCACAAGGTGAGAATCTGGGACGAATGGGCGGACGAGGAGGGCGATCTCGGCCCGATCTACGGCCACCAGTGGCGATCGTGGCCCGGGCCCGACGGCGCCCGGCACGATCAGATCCGTGACGTCGTCGAGCGCATCCGCGACGATCCCGACTCCCGCCGCCACATCGTCTCGGCGTGGAACGTCGCCGATCTCGACCGCATGGCCCTGCCGCCGTGCCACACCCTCTTCCAGTTCTGGGTCGCGGACGGGCGGCTGAGCTGCCAGCTCTACCAGCGCAGCGGCGACGTCTTCCTCGGGGTGCCGTTCAACATCGCCTCCTACGCGCTGCTGACGATGATGGTCGCGCGGGTCTGCGACCTCGAGCCGGGCGACTTCGTCCACACCCTCGGCGACGCCCACCTCTACCGCAATCACCTCGAACAGGCGCACGAGCAGCTCGGCCGCGAGCCGCGGCCGCTGCCGTCGATGGAGATCGACCCCACCGTGCGATCGATCTTCGACTACCGCTACGAGCACTTCCGGCTCGTCGGCTACGACCCGCACCCGCACATCGCCGCCCAAGTCGCGGTATGAGGGTCTCCCTCATCGTCGCGGTGGCGTCGAACGGCGTGATCGGCAACGACGGTGAGCTCCCCTGGCACCTGCCGGCGGACCTCGCCCGCTTCCGACGGCTGACGATGGGCCACCACCTGATCGTCGGCCGCAAGACCTGGCAGTCGATCGGTCGCCCGCTCGCCGGACGCCACATGATCGTGCTCAGCCGTCGCCGCCCCGAGCTGCCGGACGGGGTCGGCGTCGCCCCCTCCCTCGACGCCGCTCTCGAGAGCGCCCGGGACGCCGGCGACAGCGAGGCGTTCGTCGCCGGCGGCCATTCCCTCTACGCGCTCGCCTTGCCGATCGCCGAGCGCATCTACTGGACCGAGGTCGACGTCGAGGCCGACGGCGACGTGCACTTCCCGGAGTGGAGTCGGGACGGCTGGTCGGAGCTGTCCCGCGAGCGGGGCGCGGTCGACGACCGCAACCCGATCCCCCACAGCTTCGTCGTCTACGAGCGACGCCCGAACTAGCCGAGCTCGCCGGCGGGCGCGATCGGCCGCGCGGCGCTCGCCGGCCGCGCCCATGCCGACGGCATCCCGATCGGGTCGATCGCCACGCTGTCGAAGCGCGTCGTGCAGACCGTCGACAGGGTGATCAGATCGCCGTCGCCCCAGGCGATCTCGAGGTCGGCGTCGCTGCGAAGGTCGCCGGCTCCGACCCGCGAGGCCGGGGTCGACAGCGGCGTCGATCCCGCCAGCCGCCGGCACCACTCGCCGACCGCCCAGTCCCTCATCTCGTGGAACGCCCGCAGCGGCAGGCGCCCGGCGTCGACCTCCAGCCGCAGGCTCCCGGCGTCGAGGGCGCGGTCGAGCGCCGTCTCCAGCGCCGCGGCGAGGCTCGCCCGCCAGGCGGCGCGGCGGCCGAGGCGCGCGGTCGACACGACGGCTTCGCCCCCGTGGCCGGCGCCGTCGCCGCCGAGCACGGTCGCCCCGCGCAGGCGGGCGCGATGGCGTCGCTCCACGGCGACGATCGACTCCGCCATCTCGACGCCCGGTGGCAGCAGGCCGTGGATCTCGGCGACCTGGGGGCGCCGAGCGCCGACCGTGCCGTGCGCGATCACCGTCGCCCCTGCCGGATGGCGGATCCAGGCGGAGAAGGCGCCGCCGTCCCACGCCATCGGCTCGAGGTGACGGTCGGGCCAGCGGGCGCCGATCGCTTCCAGCATGCGCGCGTCGGGCCCCAGCTCGAAGGCGGCCGGACGGGCGGGCCGACGGTCGGCGGGAGTTCGCCGCGGTCTCTCCGGGAGGCCGGTGCGACGCACTCTCCCGTGCCGCGCATCGACCAGCAGCCGGCCCTTTTCCATGGCGTCGTCGAACACTCGAGCGTCGCCTTCCAAGAGCCGTGACGGCACGGTCGCCACCCGCGGCGACGAGGTGACGGCGGCTTCCGGTGCGGTGGCGATCCTTGGCTCCACGTGCGACTCCTCGACCTCGGTGGCTCCATCCTCAGAGCCGGATGGGGACGCTTTCGAGAGTCGGCGCCCCAGCCGGCGCTTTCGTTACACCGCCGACCGACCGGTCGGCGTGGTTGGCAAAGAGAAAGGCCGAGAAGCCTCTCGCTCACCCCGGGGTAGTGGCCCGAAGAACCCTACGGAGCAGGCGTGCGGTCACACACCGCGGCTGCTTCTCGGCCCGCGAGGTCGATGGTGCCGACCCCACTCGCTTAGGTCAGGCGATCGGCGCCGCGATTTGTTACATCGATGGCTACACCTGAAACTGGAGATCGTAGAGGCGCTTGTAGGTGCCCCCCTGCGCCAGCAGCTCAGGATGCCGCCCGACCTGGGTGATCCGCCCGTCCTCCATTACCACGATGCGGTCGGCGGAGGTGACCGTCGACAACCGGTGGGCGATCACCAGCGCGGTGCGACCCCGCATCAGGTTGTAGAGCGCCTTCTGGACCAGCGCCTCCGACTCGCTGTCGAGGTGAGAGGTCGCCTCGTCGAGGATCAGGATCGGAGCGTTCTTCAACAGCGCGCGCGCGATCGCCAGCCGCTGCCGTTGTCCGCCCGACAGCTTGAGGCCCGCCTCGCCGATCCGCGTGTCGTACCCCGCCGGCAGCTCCATGACGAAGTCGTCGGCGTAGGCGGCCGCCGCCGCCTCGCGGACCTTCTCCAGCGTCAGGTCCGATCGCCCGTAGGCGATGTTGTTGCGGACCGTGTCGTCGAACAGCACGGTCTCCTGGGTGACGATGCCGATCAGCCGGCGCAGGCTGTCGAGCTCGATGTCCCGCAGGTCGGTGCCGTCGAGGGTGACGCGGCCGGCGTCGGGGTCGTAGAACCTCGGCAGCAGGTTGATCAGCGTCGACTTGCCGGCGCCCGAGGGACCGACCAGCGCCACCACCTCACCGCGCCGGATCTCGAGGTCGAGCTGCTCGAGCACCCGCTCCTCGCCGTAGCCGAACGAGACCTCCTCGAAACGGACCGCCTGGCGGAAGGTGTCGATCACCCGCGCATCGGGCCGGTCGCGGATCTCGTTGTCGACCGCCAGCAGGCCGGCGACCCGCTGCGCCGCCGCCCGCGCCTCCTGGAGGATCAGGTTGACCTTGTTGAGCTTGCGGATCGGGTCGTAGAGCATCATCAGGGCGGTCAGGAACTGCACCAGCACCGACGCCGTCAGCTGCTCCGCCCGCACCGCCTTGCCAGCGTAGATCAGGAAGGCGGCCGCGCCGACCGCCGCCAGCGACTCGACCACCGGTCCCGAGACGTGGGTGAGCACCTGCGAGCGCAGCTTGACCTGGAGGTGCCGGTCGGTCGCCTGGACGAAGCGCCGATGCTCGAAGTCCTCCATCCCGAACGCCTTCACCACGCGGTGGCCGCGGGTCGCTTCGGAGAGCAGCTGAGTGAGGTCGGCCATCCGCTCCTGGCTGCGGTGGCTGGTCGCCCACATGCCGCGCCCGAAGCGGGCGATCGGGTAGATGAAGATCGGCGTCACCACCAGGCAGATCAGCGCCAGCTTGAGGTGGATGTTGAGGAGCACGACGACGAGGACGATCAGGGTCGGCGTCTGCTGGAACAGATCGAGCAGCCGGCTGGTCACCGCGTTCTGCATCACGGTGACGTCGTTGACCACCCTGCTCACCAGCTCACCGGACGGATGGTGCTCGTGGAAGCGGCTCGACTGGTCGACCACCCGGCGGAAGAGGTCGTTGCGCATGTCGGTCGTCATGCCGAGGCCGATGTGCTGGAACGAGTAGCCGGAGAGGAAGCTCGCCAGGCTGCGCAACAGCAGCACGACGACCATCAGCATCGGAACCAGGTAGACGACGTTGTCGCGGTTGATGCCGAGGCGACGCTTGAGGCTCTCGTAGCCGTCGCGGAGGGCGGCGCTGAGGTCGAGCCTGCGCTTCCACTCGTCGA
>JBPEXA010000022.1:0-2765 GCA_052032135.1 Thermoanaerobaculia bacterium
CCGAGCAGCACCCCGGTCCATGGGAAGTTGGGATGGTCGGCGGGCAGCCACATGTCGAAGAAGCTGGCGTCGACCGAGCCGCGCAGCGCCCCCCAGCCGCCGAGCTCGGAGAGGCCGATGACGGTGACCAGGATCGCGCCGCCGACCAGCAGGAACATCTGTACCAGATCGGTGTAGAGGACGGCCCGCAGGCCGCCGAAGACGGTGTAGATGCCAGTCGCCACCACCACCACCAGGGCGCCGGTCCAGAAGCTGATGCCCATCAGCGACTCGAAGACGATGCCGCCGGCGGCGATGGTCACCGAGATCTTGGTCAGCACGTAGCCGACGATCGAGATCACCGCCAGGTACCAGCGCGCGCCGGCCGAGTAGCGGCGCTCGAGAAACTCCGGCATGGTGAAGACGCCGCTCTTGACGTAGAAGGGGACGAACACCCACCCGAGCATCAGCAGGATCAGCGAGGCGAGGATCTCGAACTGGCCGACCGCGACGCCGCCGGCGGCGCCCGATCCCGCCAGGCCGACGAGGTGCTCGGAGCCGATGTTGGAGGCGAACAGCGACGCGCCGATGATGAACCAGCCGACGTTGCGGCCGGCGAGGAAGTAGCCGGCCGAGGTCTCGCGGGTCGCCTCGCGGCGGGTCGCCCAGAAGGCGACGCCGAAGACGACGGCGAAGTAGAGAACGATCAGCAGCCAGTCGACGGTGACGAGCTGTGCCGACAGCGTCGTGGTCTCCATGTCAGCCTCCTTGGGGGGTGGCGGCCGCCGGCGGGCAGACCGCCTCGCCGTCCGAGGCGGTCACCAGGCGGATCTCGGAGATCCCCAGGGTGAGCTCGCCCTCGGTGGCGACGAGGAACGGCGTGTCGACCCGTTCGAGGTCGGTGCCGGCGGCGGCGAAGCACGACAGCGGCACCCGCACCGTCCGCCACTCGCCGGCGGGCAGGGCGGCGAGGGTGGGGGTGAGATCGAGCGTGCCCGAGCACGGATAGCCGCAGTCCATGCGCAAGGCGACCATGCCGGTGGGCGGCTGGTCGACGCGCAGATCGAAGGCGAGCGCCATCTGGGCGTTCCCCTCGCGGGTGAGATCGACCGGCGACTCCGCCTGCAGATAGAGCTGCGCGGCGTCGCCGCCCGACCAGGTGGCGAGCCGGGCGTCCTCCTGCTGCTGGCGGTGGGCGGCCCGCACCACCAGGTGGTCGGAGCCGGCGGTCGACGCCGCGCCCGCCGTCTCGGGCACGCTCCAGTCGGCGGCGTCGCCGACGAAGAGCTGCCACGGAGCGACCGCGCCGCCGCTGAAGTAGACCTTGCCGCCGCCGGCCGTCGCGCTCGTCGCGCTGGCGTCTTCCGGCAACTGCCCGAGATCGCCCCCGCTCGCGGCGTCGAGCCCGTACCCGTAGGGGAAGAGCGGGTCGTAGCCGGGGTCGTTGCGGTTGAGCGGCTCGCCGCCCGGGTCGCGTGGCCAGGAGAACGACAGCCGCCCTTCGAAGTCGTGGCGCACCTCGCCGTCGGGCCCGCGCAGGATGACGTCGGCGATGCCGGCTCCCTCGCTCCCCGGCAGCCAGGCGGCGACGAAGGCGCGCGAGGCGTTGAGCTCGGGGTTGACCCACAGCGGCCGCCCGGAGAGGAAGACCGAGACGACGGGGATGTCCTCGGCGCTCAGGGTGCGCAGCAGCTCGAGGTCGGCGGTCGGCTCGTAGTCGAGGTCCTCGCGATCGCCCTGGAACTCGGCGTAGGGCGTCTCGCCGTAGACGACGATGGCGACGTCGGGACGGCGCTCGAAGCTGCCGTCGGGGCTGAGGATCGCGGTGCCGCCGGCACCCTCGACGGCGGAGCGGATCCCCTCCCAGATCGAGGTCGAGCCGGGGAAGTGGTCGCGCCGGTTGCCGGTCCCCTGCCAGGTCAGCGTCCACCCGCCGCTCTGCATCTCGTAGTCGTCGGCGCCGGGGCCGGCGACCAGCACCCGCTGGCGCGGATCGAGCGGCAGCAGGCCGCCGTCGTTCTTGAGCAGCACCAGCGACTTGCGCACCGCTCGGCGGGCGACCTCGCGGTGCTCCGGCGCCCCCAGCAGCTCGAAGCGCCCGGCCGGCTCGCGGCTCGACGGGCGGCCGCGCTCGAACAGCCCGGCGCGCATCTTGACCCGCAGGATGCGGCGGACGGCGTCGTCGAGTCGCTCGGCGGTGATGTCGCCGGACTCGACCTGGCGCAGCGTCGAGGCGTAGAGCTCGCGCCAGTCCTCGGGCACCATGAACATGTCGACGCCGGCGTTGACGGCGGCGGCGCAGTCACCGGCGCTACAGCCGGGGATCTGGCCGTGGCCGTTCCAGTCGCCGACCACGAAGCCGTCGAAGCCCATCCGCTCCTTGAGGACGTCGGTCAGCAGCTCGCGATGGCCGTGGAGCTTGCGCCCGTGCCAGCTGTTGAACGATGCCATCACCGTCTGCACGCCCGCTTCCAGCGCCGCCACGTACCCGGCGCCGTGGATGTCGCGCAGCTCCTCCTCGCTCGCCAGGGTGTCTCCCTGGTCGACCCCGCGCTCGGTGCCGCCGTCGCCGATGAAGTGCTTGGCGGTGGCGATCACCCGACCGGGGGCGAGGAACTCGTCGGTGCCCGCCCGCCCCTGGAGCCCCTCCACCATCTTGGCGGCGTAGGCGTGGACGATCTCGGGGTCCTCGGAGTAGCTCTCGTAGGTGCGCCCCCAGCGGTCGTCGCGGGCGACGGCGACGGTGGGGGAGAAGTCCCACTCCTGGCCGGTGACGACGATCTCAC
>JBPEXA010000220.1:0-4000 GCA_052032135.1 Thermoanaerobaculia bacterium
AGGGGCGGGCGAACTCGCCGGCGAGCGCGGTTTCGATCGACGTCGTCGACGAGCGCATGCCGAGCGGTCGGAAGATGCGCTCCTCGAGCAGCCGGCGCCACGGCCGGCCGGTCGCCCGCTCGAGGGCGTGGCCGGCGATCACGTACCCCATGTTGCTGTAGGCGAACTCGGTCCCCGACGGCCGGCTGTGGTGCTCGAGCGCGTGGAGCATCGCCGCCGCGTCGAGGTTGGCGGGCAGGAACGAGCGGTAGTTGATGGCGGCGTTCCAGAAGCCGGCGCGGTGGGTGAGCAGGTCGCGCAGGCTGGTCTGGCCCAGGTGGATCGGCGGCGGCGCCTTGGCCTCCGGCAGCAGCTCGGCGAGCGACTGGTCGAGCTTCACCACCCCTTCCTCGTGGAGCAGCGCCGCGGTCATGCCGGTGAACATCTTGGTCGTCGACAGGAGGTAGAAGACCGAATCGGCGGTCACCGGCGCGCAGCTGTCGAGGTCGCGGACGCCGAAGCCGCGCGCGTAGACCACCCCGCCGCCGCGCACGACGCCGACCGCCACCCCCGGCGTGGCGCCGACGCGACGCAGCGCGCCCGCGACGACGGCGTCGAGCTCGAGGTCGTCGATCGCCGCGCTCTCGACGCCGCCGGCGTGCGGTCGCCACCCCCCGGGACACGGCAGCTCGGCCGCCGAGCCGCCGCCGGCGAGCGCCGCCGCCGCCACCAGGATCGCCCATCGCTGCACCATCGCTTCGATGACTGGAACTACGCGCAACCGCGGTCGAAGGTTCCCCGCTCGAGGTTGCCCCGAGGGCCCGCTCGACCGGGCCGACTCGCGATGACTCCACGCGGCGCTCCGGCCTTGACTGCGCGGGGCGCTCTGGTACCATCACGGCTCAAAGAGGACCATTTCGGTCCTGATTCCTCCGGGGCCGCGTCGCCGTCGAGCGGCGGTCCTCGAAGGTGAGCGAGCACCCCTCATGATCCGCATGACCAAACAGGCCGACTACGGCATCGTGCTGCTCGCCCACATGGCGGGCGACGCCGAGCGCCAGTACACCTCGGTGGCGCTCGCCGAGGCGACCCAGCTGCCGACCCCGACGGTGAGCAAGATCCTCAAGGCGCTCACCCGCGAGGGGCTGCTCGACTCGGCACGCGGCGTCAAGGGGGGCTACAGCCTGGCGCGGCCGGCGGCGGCGATCAACGTCGCCGAGATCATCACCGCCCTCGAGGGGCCGATCGCGATCACCGAGTGCATCGACGACACCCCCGGCGAGTGCAGCCAGGAGCCGTCGTGCGCCATCCGCGGCCACTGGCAGCGGATCAACGACGCCATCCGCGGCGCGCTGGAGGCGATCACCCTCGACGAGATGCGCCACGGTGTGCCGCAGGAGCTGGTCACCCTCGGCGCGTCGACCAGCGAGCCCGCTATCGAGTACCCCAGCAGCGAGCACCCCGGCTGAGCGCCGGAACCGCGCGCCACCAGCGCGCGAACCAGAGAGCACAAGGGAGGCACCATGCCACCGTCCGGAACCGACATCATCGACGAACACGTAGCCCAGGAATACAAGTGGGGCTTCGTCACCGACATCGAGCAGGAGACGCTGCCGCCGGGATTGAACGAGGACGTCATCCGCTTCATCTCGGCCAAGAAGCAGGAGCCCGAGTGGCTGCTCGAGTGGCGGCTCAAGGCGTTCGCCCAGTGGCAGACGATGGAAGAGCCGACCTGGCCCAACGTCACCTACGAGCCGATCGACTACCAGGCGATCTCCTACTGGGCGGCGCCGAAGAAGGCGGGTGACGGGCCGCAGAGCCTCGACGAGGTCGACCCCGAGATCCTCGCCACCTACGAGAAGCTCGGCATCCCGCTCCAGGAGCAGAAGATGCTCGCCGGCATCGCCGTCGACGCCGTCTTCGACTCGGTGTCGGTGGCGACCACCTTCAAGGACCGCCTCGCCGAGGCGGGCGTCATCTTCTGCTCGATCTCGGAGGCGGTGCAGGAGCACCCCGAGCTGGTCAAGAAGTACCTCGGCTCGGTGGTCCCCTACGGTGACAACTTCTTCGCCGGCTTGAACTCGGCGGTGTTCTCCGACGGCTCGTTCGTCTACGTGCCCGAGGGGGTGCGCTGCCCGATGGAGCTCTCCACCTACTTCCGCATCAACGCCCAGAACACCGGCCAGTTCGAGCGCACGCTGATCATCGCCGAGAAGGGGTCGCACGTCTCCTACCTCGAGGGGTGCACCGCCCCCAAGCGCGACGAGAACCAGCTCCACGCCGCGGTGGTCGAGATCTACGCCCACGAGGACGCCGAGGTGAAGTACTCGACGGTCCAGAACTGGTACCCCGGCGATCCGGAGACCGGCAAGGGCGGCATCTACAACTTCGTCACCAAGCGCGGCCTCGCCGCCGGCGACCGCGCCAAGATCTCGTGGACCCAGGTCGAGACCGGCTCGTCGATCACCTGGAAGTACCCGAGCGTGATCTTGAAGGGCGACCACACCGTCGGCGAGTTCTACTCGGTGGCGGTGACCAAGGCGTTCCAGCAGGCCGACACCGGCACCAAGATGATCCACGTCGGCAAGAACACCCGCTCGACCATCATCTCCAAGGGGATCTCCGCCGGCCGCGGCCAGAACACCTACCGCGGTCAGGTGCGGATCCTCAAAGGCGCCGACAACGCCCGCAACTTCTCGCAGTGCGACTCGATGCTGATCGGCGACCGCTGCGGCGCCCACACCTTCCCCTACATCGACGTGCAGAACCCGACGGCGCAGATGGAGCACGAGGCCTCGACCTCCAAGATCGGCGAGGACCAGCTCTTCTACTGCGCCACCCGCGGCATCGACGAGGAGGACGCGCTGTCGATGATCGTCAACGGCTTCTGCAAGGAGGTCTTCCGCGAGCTGCCGATGGAGTTCGCGGTCGAGGCGCGGCGCCTGCTCGAGGTGTCGCTCGAGGGCAGCGTCGGCTGACGCCCCTCCCCCACCCACCCGCCACCGAATCGAACGTCTGCAACGGACTGCCAAGGAAACGAACGCGATGAGTCTTCTCGAGATCAAGAACCTCCACGTCAAGGTGGAGGACTCCGACATCGAAATCCTCAAGGGCCTCGACCTCACCCTCGACCCCGGCCAGGTGCACGCCATCATGGGCCCCAACGGCTCCGGCAAGTCGACCCTCGCCCAGGTGCTCGCCGGCCGCGAGGAGTACGAGGTGACCGAGGGGTCGATCCTCTACAAGGGCGAGGACCTGCTCGAGCTCGACCCCGAGGAGCGTGCCCGCGAGGGCATCTTCCTCGCCTTCCAGTACCCGGTGGAGATCCCCGGGGTGTCGAACGTCTACTTCCTCAAGGCGGCGCTCAACGCGATCCGCAAGCACCGCGACCAGGAGGAGATCGACGCCATGGACTTCCTCACCTACGTGCGCTCCAAGATGGCGCTCGTCAAGATGGACGAGGAGCTGCTCCAGCGGCCGGTCAACGAGGGCTTCTCGGGCGGCGAGAAGAAGCGCAACGAGGTCTTCCACATGGCGGTCCTCGACCCGGTGCTGGCGGTGCTCGACGAGACCGACTCCGGCCTCGACATCGACGCGCTGAAGGTGGTCGCCGAGGGCGTCAACACGCTGCGCAGCCAGGACCGCGCCTTCCTCGTCATCACCCACTACCAGCGGCTGCTGAACTACATCGTCCCCGACGTCGTCCACGTCATGGTCGACGGCCGCATCGTCGAGACCGGTGGCAAGGAGCTGGCGCTCAAGCTCGAGGAGAAGGGCTACGCCGGCCTCGAGCAGGAGATCGCCGCCACCGAGACGGCGAGCGTCTAGGGAGGGCGTGATGACCGTCGCCACCACCCCCACCGCCAGCGATCCGACCGCCCTCTACGGCGCGGCGTTCGACGAGGTGCGCCTCGCCGGCGCCACCCCCCGCCTCGAGCAGCTGCGCCGCGACGCCATCGAGCGCTTCGGCGAGCTCGGCTTCCCCACCAAGCGCGACGAGGAGTGGCGGGTCACCGACGTC
>JBPEXA010000221.1:0-3240 GCA_052032135.1 Thermoanaerobaculia bacterium
CGGGTGTCGCGTTCCTTCTCCAGCGACTTGTCGATCAGCCGCTCTAGCTCCTCGGGGATCGACGGGTTGAGGCGCACCGGCGCGGTCGGCGCCTGGTGGAGGATGGCGTCGAAGGTGCCGGCGGTCGACGGCGCTCCGAACGCCGGCTGGCCGGTCGCCATCTCGTAGAGCAGCACACCGAGCGAGAACAGGTCGGTGCGACCGTCGACCTCCTTGCCGAGCGCCTGCTCCGGCGACATGTAGGCGACGGTGCCGAGCATCGAACCGGGGCGGGTGAGGTCGTCGGCGCGCCGGGTGCGCGTCTCCTCGGTCGACAGATCGGCGGCCGCCTCGGCGGTCAGCTTGGCGAGGCCGAAATCGAGCACCTTGGCGTCACCGCGCTCGGTGACGAAGACGTTGGCCGGCTTGATGTCGCGATGGACGATCCCCTTGGCGTGCGCCGCCTCGAGGGCGTCGGCGACCTGGCGCCCCCAGCGGACGAGGTCGTCGACCGGCACCGGGCCCTCCTCCAGCACCTTCTTGAGAGTGCGACCGTCGAGGCGCTCCATCACCAGGAACGGCTGGCCCTCGTGACGGCCGAGGTCGTAGATGGTGCAGATGTGCGGGTGGTTGAGCGCCGACGCCGCCTGGGCCTCGAGGGCGAAGCGGTCCATCGCGGTCTCGTCCTCGAGCATCTCCGACGGGAGGAACTTGAGCGCCACCGGCCGCTTGAGCCGGGTGTCCTCCCCCTCCCACACCACACCCATGCCGCCGCCGCCGAGCTTCCGCAGCAGGCGGTAGTGGGAGATCGTCTGGCCGGCTTCGATGGTCATCGTCGGGGCGGGCGGATTATCGCACCCGGTCTCCGCTGCCGCTCCTGCGGCCGGGCACGCGCCCTATGAGTCTCTACGCAGGTCGAGCAGGAACTTCCCACCGACGACGACGTCGAAGCCGATGCACAGCCACCGGTAGGCCTCGGGGGCGTGGGTCACCAGCCCGGGAGGATGCACCATGCCGTCCCACAGAGCGTGGAGCAGCCAGCCGGCGCCGATCAGCCACGGATCGCGGGCGACCCCGACCGCCGCCAGCGCGCCGAACAGCACCAGGCCGGCGACCTCTTTCAGCAGGTCGCCGGGCGCGGCGTCACCGACCAGCGCCAGCACCAGGTAGACGGCAGCCGCCACCGCCAGCCCCACGCCGTAGACCGCCACTCCGCGGCGGCGCGTGGCCGGGCCGCCGACGAGGGTGAAGACCCCGCCGAGGACGGCGCCGACGACGATCCAGACGATCGGTTCCATGGAGATGTCCGCCGACCCTAGCAGCGCCGCCGCCCCGCCGCGCCGGCGGCGATGCCGCCGACCGTCCCGGAGACCTGGGATAGGGTGCCGCTTTCGCCCCACCATGAGCTCCGACAGGAAGAAGAAGTTCGAGTGGTCCGACGTCTGGCCGGAGGCGAGGGCGCTGGTCTGGCGCTACCGCCGGCGGATGGCGCTCGGCTTCATGCTGCTGATCGTGTCGCGCACCGCCGGCATGGTGCTGCCGGCGTCGACCAAGTTCCTGATCGACGAGGTGATCGGCAACGGGCGGGTCGAGCTGCTGAAGTGGATCGCGCTGGCGGCGATCGGCGCCACCGTCGTCAACGCCAGCATGTCGTTCACGCTCACCGTGCTGCTCGGCGTCGCCGGCCAGCGGGCGATCGCCGAGCTGCGCCGCAAGGTGCAGGTCCACGTCGGCCGGCTGCCGATCGCCTACTACGAGGACCACAAGAGCGGCGAGCTGATCTCGCGGATCATGACCGACGCCGAGGGGATCCGGAACCTCGTCGGCACCGGCTTCGTGCAGATGGTCGGCGGCCTGTTCAGCTCGGCGGTCGCCCTCGTCGTGCTGCTGTGGCTCAACTGGCGACTGACCTCGCTCACCCTGCTCTTCCTGGTGCTGTTCGCGGTGGTGATGTTCCAGGGGTTCGCCAAGATCCGCCCGATCTTCCGTGAACGCGGGAAGATCAACGCCGAGGTGACCGGGCGGCTTTCCGAGTCGCTCGGCGGCATCCGTGTGATCAAGGCGTACACCGCCGAGAAGCGCGAGGAGAGGGTCTTCACCCGCGGCGTGCACCGGCTGCTGCGCAACGTCGCCAGGTCGATGGTCGGCGTCGCCACCATCACCAGCCTGTCGACGCTCATCTTCGGCATCGTCGGCGTGGTGATGTCGATCGTCGGCGCGCGCGAGGTGCTCGCCGGCCGGATGACCGTCGGCGACATCTTCATGTTCGTCGTCTTCACCGGCCTGCTGGTGCGGCCGCTGGTCCAGATGTCGAACATCGGCACCCAGTTCACCGAGGCGTTCGCCGGCCTCGACCGCATCCGCGAGGTGATGGCGGTCGCCGCCGAGACCGAGGAGCAGGGGTCGCTGCGGCTGCCCGAGATCGACGGTCACATCGCCTTCGAGGACGTCGATTTCGCCTACGACAAGGAGCTCGTGCTGCGCGACGTCTCCTTCGAAGCTCCCGCCGGCACCACGACGGCGCTGGTCGGCTCGAGCGGCGCCGGCAAGAGCACCGTTATTTCCCTGGTCATGGGATTCCGCCATCCCAAAAAGGGCAGGGTGACGGTCGACGGCCACGATCTGCGCGCGGTGCGGATGGAGGACTACCGCCGCCACATCGCCGTCGTGCTGCAGGACGACTTCCTGTTCGACGGCACGATCGCCGACAACATCGCCTACGGACGCCCCGGCGCCAGTCGGCGCGAGCTCGAGGCGGCCGGCCGGCTGGCGCGCTGCGACGAGTTCATCGACGGCTTCGACGACGGCTACGACACGGTGATCGGCGAGCGCGGCGTCAAGCTCTCCGGCGGCCAGCGGCAGCGGGTGTCGATCGCCCGCGCGACGCTCGCCGACCCGCGCATCCTGATCCTCGACGAGGCGACCTCGAGCCTCGACAGCGAGAACGAGGCGGCGATCCAGCAGGGCTTCCGGCATCTCAAGCAGGGTCGCACCACCTTCGTCATCGCCCATCGACTGTCGACGATCCGCAACGCCGACCAGATCCTGGTGATGGAAGAGGGGCGCATCGTCGAGCGCGGCACCCACGACGAGCTGCTGGCGGCCGGCGGCCGCTACCGCGAGCTCTACGACACTCAGTACCAGCTCGAGACCGACCGCTTCGTCAACCCGGGCGAGGACCCCTCCACCGAGCGCGAGGCGGCCCCCACCCGGCCCGCCGGCGGTGCGGTCGCCGGCCGCGGCCTGCCGCAGGACTAGGCG
>JBPEXA010000222.1:0-4063 GCA_052032135.1 Thermoanaerobaculia bacterium
GGGACCGCGATCTGGCGGGCCTGGGTACCGGCGGGCCGCCGCGCCGGCCGGACCTCCGCACCGGCGCGCCCCCGCGCCACCGTGACCCCGGCGCTAGCCGCTGCCGCTGCCGCCGGGCCCCCGCGGTCGCGGAGCTCCGTCACCGCCGGCGAGCCGGTCCTTGAGGCTGGTGAGCAGGTTGAGGGCGGCGAGCGGTGACAGCCGTTCGAGGTCGACCTCGCGCAGGATCGAGGCGACGAGCTCCTCCGGCGGCGTGAACAGGTGCATCTGGTCGTCGGTCGCCGACTCGGGGGTGGTGCCGCGGGCGAGGCGGGGGCGGCCGGCGACGTCGTACTCGTGGGCTTCGAGGTTGGCGAGCACCTCCTCGGCGCGCTCCACGACCGCCGACGGGATCCCCGCCAGGCGGGCGACGTGGAGGCCGTACGACTTGTCGGCGCTACCGGCGACGACCCGCTTGAGGAAGACGATGCGGTCGTTCCATTCCTTGACCGCCATCGTCCGGTTGACGACCCGCGGCAGCAGCACGGCGAGCTCGGTCAGCTCGTGGTAGTGGGTGGCGAAGAGCGTCTTGGCGCCGCACTCTTCGTGGAGGTGCTCGACGATCGCCCAGGCGAGCGACAGGCCGTCGAAGGTGGCGGTACCGCGGCCGACCTCGTCGAGGATCACCAAGCTGTCGCGGGTCGCCTGATGGAGGATCCTCGCCGTCTCGATCATCTCGACCATGAAGGTCGACTCGCCGCGCGACAGGTCGTCGCTCGCCCCGACCCGAGTGAAGACCCGATCGACGATGCCGAGGCGCGCACTCGACGCCGGCACGAAGCAACCGGTCTGCGCCATCACCGCGATCTGGGCGACCTGGCGGAGATAGGTCGACTTGCCGCCCATGTTGGGACCGGTGAGGACGACGACCTGGTCGCCGTCGCCGTCGAGGCGGGTGTCGTTGGGGACGAAGTCGACGCCTCGCTGCCGCTCGACCACCGGGTGCCGACCGTCGCCGATGTCGATCGGCGCCCCCGGGTCGTCGAGCAGTGGGCGGCGGTAGTCGAAGCGCACGGCGGCGTCGGCGAAACCGGTGAGGACGTCGAGCGTCGCCAGCGCGCGCGCCAGCGCGCCCAGTCGCTCGGCCGCGTCGACGACCACCCCCACCAACCGCTCGACCTCGCGCAGCTCGATCGCCAGCGCCGCGTCCTCGGCGCCGAGGATCGCCTCCTCCAGCTCTTTGAGCTCGGGGGTGACGAAGCGCTCGGCATTGACCAGCGTCTGCTTGCGAACGTAGTCGTCGGGAACGGCGTCGAGGTGCGCCTTGGTCACCTCGAGGTAGTAGCCGAACACCTTGTTGAAGCGCACCTTCAGCGATCCGATGCCGGTGCGCTCGCGCTCACGGCGCTCGATCGCCGCCACGTGCTGCTTGCTGTCGCGCGCCAGCGAGCGTTGGGCGTCGAGCTCGGCGTCGATCCCCTCGCGGATGGTGCGCCCGTCGACCTGCCGGGCGGGCGGCTCGTCGACCAGCACGCGGTCGAGCTCCTCCGCCACCGCGGTGGCGGTGTCGGTGGCGGCGATCTCCCGCAGCAGCGCGGCGTGCGCGCCCGACAGCTCGGCGAGCAACGGCGGCGCCGCCAGCAGTGTGTCGCGCACGGCGCCGAGCTCGCGCGGACGGATCGAGCCGAGAACGGCGCGCGCCACCAGGCGCTGGAGGTCGCCGATCCTCGCCAGGCCGTCGGCGAGGGCGCGACGCCGCTCCTCGTGCTCGACCAGCTCCTCGACCGCGTCGAGCCGGCGATCGATCGCTCTGCCGTCGACCAGCGGCCGTCGCAGCCAGTCGACCAGCAGCCGCCCACCGGCCGCCGTCGTCGTGCGGTCGATCACCGACAGCAACGTCGCCTGGCGCCCCCCTCTCAGCGCCTCGAAGATCTCGAGGTTGGCGACGGTGGTGGCGTCGAGCACCATCCCTTCCGACTCCGCCTGCACCCGCAGCTCGGAGACGTGAGAGAGGTCGCTGCGCTGGGTGGCGCGGGCGTAGCCGAGGGCGGCGGCGGCGGCCAGCACCGCCGGCTCCCCCGCTTCCAGATCGAAGCCGCGGAGGCTCTCGACCCCCAGCTGCGCTTGGAGCTCCTCGGCGGCTCGCGCCGGCTCGAACCAGCGGTCGTCCTCGATCGGGGTCCGGCAGTCGCTGGCGTCGATCCAGTCGAGCAGCGGCGGCGGCAGCCGCTCGGCCTCGTAGAGCACCTCGCGGGGCCGCAACGACGTGAGATCGTCGATCGCCTGCTCCGGCGTCGCCCAGCGGCGCACCTGGAACTCGCCGGTCGAGACGTCGAGGAAGGCGCCGGCGCCCGACGCTTCGTTCCACCGCACGCTGCCGAGATAGTTGGAGCGGTTGCCCTCGAGCAGCTCCGGGTCGCTCAGGGTGCCCGGGGTCACCACCCTCGTCACCTCGCGGCGCACCAGCCCCTTGGCCTGCTTGGGGTCCTCGACCTGATCGCAGATGGCCGCCTTGTAGCCGGCTCGCACCAGCTTCGCGAGGTAGACTTCGAGGGCGTGGTGAGGGACGCCGCACATCGCGACTTCCTTGTCACTCCCCTTGTGCCGCGCGGTGAGGGTGACCTCGAGCACCGGAGCGATCCGCTCGGCATCGTCGAAGAACACCTCGTAGAAGTCGCCCATGCGATACAGCACGATGGCGTCCGGATGTTGCGCCTTGGTCTCGAGGTAGTGGCGCAGCATCGGCGTCAGCTGACCGGTGCCGGGCATGCCCGGGATTGTACCGCCGGCCGATGAGCGCTCCGGGAGCCGCAGCGCCGCTGCTCGTCGTCGATTCCGGCTCGCCGGTGGTGAGCGTCGCGGTCGGCTCGATCGCCGGCGGCGTGCGGGCCGAACGGGCGGTCGAGATCGAGCATTCCTCCGAAGCGCTGCTCCGCCTCATCGACGCCGTGCTGACCGACGGGGCGATCGATGATCGGCGGCCGGCCGGCCTCGTCGGTCTGACCGGGCCCGGCAGCTTCACCGGGCTACGGGTCGGCCTCGCCACCCTGCTCGGCCTCCACCAGGCGACGGGGATCCCCGCCACCGGGGTGTCGACGTTTTCGGTGCTCGCCACCATCGGCGTGGAGAGCGCCGGAACGGTGGCGGCGGTCGTCGACGCGCTGCGCGACGAGTGGTTCGTGCAGACCTTCGAAGCGGGGCGGCCGACGAGCGAGCCGCAGATCGTGTCGGTCGAGGCGCTGGCAGCGCTGGAGGCGGCGCGGATCGTCGGCCACGACGTCACCCGCAAGCTGTCGAAGCGCCTGCCGGGCCCGCGGCTGACCGACGCCGGCACCCTCGCCGCGCGCGCCTTCGAGGTGCTGTCGACGGCGCCCGCCGACTGGCGGCCCGAGCGGTTGATCGAGCCGCTCTACCTGCGCCCCCCCGCTGCGCGACGGTCGTAGCGGCGTCACGGCCGCCGGCCGGGGGCGTCGCTTGTGAGCCGCCGGCGCCGGTGGTATCGTCGTTCCCGTCGATGAGCGCTCCAAGGCATCTCGGCCCTCCAGCACGGACCGCCGAGGACCCGGACACGGTCACGAGGATCGGCCCCGTTGTCGGCTGAACGGTCCCGGCCGTCTCTCGCGAGCGCGCGTCGCCGACGAGGAACGACCGCCGGCCTTCGCCCGAAGCCGCGTGGACCCGAAGTCTCCCGAGGAGGTTGCCCGACATGCCCGATTCGACCGTGAGCCAGGAGATGCTCGAGACCAACGACGAACTCCGCCGCCTCTACGAGGAGCATCAGGATTGCGAGAGGCGGCTGGAGGCGCTCGCCAAGAACGTCTCGCTCTCCGAGGAGCGCGAGCTGCAGGCCAAGCAGATCAAGCGTCACAAGCTGTTCCTGAAGGACCGGATCCAACAGATCGTGCGCGAGCAGCAGGCGGCGAGCACGCCGGCCTGAAGACGCTCGAGCGCACTGCGCCCGAGGCGAGGGAGTCGCCGTGACCTTCGCCCGCGAGGCGCTCCCCTTCGTCGCCGTCCCGCTGGTGGTCGCGATCGCGCTCGCCGCGTGGGGCCGGCCGGCATGGGCGGTCGCCGTGGCGGTGAT
>JBPEXA010000223.1:0-1629 GCA_052032135.1 Thermoanaerobaculia bacterium
GCGTCGAGAGAAGGTAGGCGATCGGATAGCCCAGCAGGATGCAGGAGAAGGTGATCACCATCGACATCCACATCGTGCGCCAGAACAGCTTGAGATAGATGCGCTGGTCGTCGGGGCGGAACTGCGCATCGCCGTCGGGGCCGTTCATCATGTCGACGGCATTGAGGAAGTAGCCGTCGGTGTATTCCGGGCTGTAGGTCTCGATCAGTTGCCACAGCTGCGGGTCCATCCAGTCCTCGTCCGAGTCCTCGAACAACGCCTTGATCGAAACCGTCTCGAAGCCCGAGATGTCGACATCGGGGAAGGCATCGGGCGGCGTCGCCCCCGCCGCGAGATCGCGGTAGAGTGTGGTGAAGACGAAGTCGGGGACATCCTCCTCCAGCGGGTCGTCCTCGTTCTCCTCGACCGTGAGGGTGACCCATTCGTCCCAGGCATCGGCGGTCAGCGGCAGCGCCTCGCGGACCGCCTCCTCCTCCATCCAAGCGACCCAGTTGGCCGGGTCCTCGAGCGCCGGGGCGGCCTCGACGAACTGGTCGGTGTAGATGTCGGTGTCGAAGCGGCCGACATCGCGACCGGTGCTGCGGAACAGCGACGACACGCCGGTCATCTCGTAGTTCAGCCGGCTGCCGAGCCGGGTGTGGATCTTGTATTCCTCGGCGATCACGAGGTCGGTGTAGAGCTGCGCGAAGACCTCCTCGTCGGGCACCTCGCCCTCGGGGGTGTCCTCGGCGCGCAGCGCCGCGACGGTGCGCGGCAGCGTCTCCGAGACGATCTGGTTCTCGACCGAGCGGAACAGCATGTCGGCGATCGGGCCGACGAAGGCCACGAGGATGAAGATCAGCAGCGGCGAGATCAGCAGAAGAGCGCGCAGCTTCTCGCGCCTGAGGGCGCGCTTCAGGGAGGCCTTGAGCGGCGTGCCATCGGCCGCCAGCATCGGGCCTTCGGTCACCTCGCCGCCCGGCAAGGCCGCCATCGGCTGCTCTGGGGGTGTCGTCGCGCTGTGGGTCATCATGCCTCCGGATCAGGGGGTGGGACGGGGCCGTGGCGGCCCCGCCCCGTCATGCGGTCACGCCGGAGGCGTTACTGGGCGAGCCAAGCCTGGAACTTGGCATCCAGGTCGTCGCGGTAATCCGCCCACCACTCGTAGTTGTAGAGGAAGGTGTTCTCCGAGTTGGCCGGGTCGGTCGGCATGTGCGGCGCCATCTCGATCCCGAGCTCGGCGTGCTTGTCGACCATCGGGGCCGAGGACTGGCGCGCCGGACCGTAGGCGATGTATTTCGACTGGTCGGCGAGACGCTGGGTGTCGGTGGCGAAGTGCAGGAAGTCCTTCACCCGGTTCAGCGTAGGCTCGTCGAGCCCCTCGGGGATGACCCAGCCGTCCAGATCGAAGACCTGCGCGTCCCAGAGCATCTCGACCGGCTGGCCCTGCTCGGCGATCAGGCTGAACAGGCGGCCGTTATAGGTCGAGCCCATCACCACCTCGCCATCGGCGAGAAGCTGCGGCGTATCGGCGCCGGCCGACCACCAGATGACGCTGTCCTTGATGGTGTCGAGCTTGGCGAAGGCACGGTCCTGGCCTTCCTCGGTCTCGAGAACGTCGTAGATCTCGTCCTTGGCAACGCCGTCGCA
>JBPEXA010000224.1:0-1972 GCA_052032135.1 Thermoanaerobaculia bacterium
GGTGGGCGACAACCACCACCATCTGATCTGCCGGGTCTGCGGGCGGATGGTGGACGTCGACTGCGCGGTCGGAGCCACCCCCTGCCTGCAGGCCGCCGACGACCTCGGCTTCGAGATCGACGAGGCCGAAGTCGTCTACTGGGGCCGCTGTCCCTCCTGCCGGGACGCCCCCGCCGACCCCTGAGCGGGCGAACGAGACACCACAGACCGTCCCCTTCGACGAGCGAGGAACGTCATGAACCACGAAGATCACGGCACGACCGTCACCAGCGACGAACCGACGACCGCCAGATGCCCGGTGATGAGCGCGCCGCATCATGCGGTCGGCATCACCGCCAACGAGCACTGGTGGCCGGATCAGCTCAACCTGAGGATCCTCCGGCAGCACCATCCGCGGGCGAACCCGATGGGCGGGGACTTCGATTACGCCGAGGAGTTCCTCAGCCTCGACTTCGAGGCCCTCGCCGCTGACGTCGACGCGCTGATGACCGACTCCCAGGAGTGGTGGCCCGCCGACTACGGCCACTACGGGCCGCTCTTCATCCGCATGACGTGGCACGCCGCCGGCACCTACCGCATCGCCGACGGCCGTGGAGGCGGGGGCACCGGCGCCCAACGGTTCGCGCCGCTCAACAGCTGGCCCGACAACGCCAATCTCGACAAGGCGCGCCGCCTGCTGTGGCCGGTCAAGCGCAAGTACGGGCGCAAGATCTCGTGGGCCGACTTGCTGATCTTCGCCGGCAATCGCGCTCTCGAGACGATGGGCTTCAAGACCTTCGGCTTCGGCGGCGGGCGGGAGGACATCTGGGCGCCAGAGGAGGACGTCTACTGGGGCCCCGAGCGCGAATGGCTCGGCGACGAGCGCTACAGCGGCGACCGCGAGCTGGCCAACCCGCTCGGCGCCGTCCAGATGGGGCTGATCTACGTCAACCCGGAGGGCCCGAATGGCGAGCCCGACCCGGTGGCGGCGGCGCGCGACATCCGCGAGACCTTCAGCCGCATGGCGATGAACGACGAGGAGACGGTCGCCCTGATCGCCGGCGGCCACACCTTCGGCAAGACGCACGGCGCGGCGGCGGGCGACGACTACCTCGATCCCGAGCCCGAGGGAGGAGCGCTCGAGGACCAGGGTTTCGGCTGGAAGAACCGCTTCGGCAGCGGCACGGGGAGCGACACCATCACCAGCGGTCTCGAGGGCGCCTGGACCAGCAACCCGATCGCCTGGGACAACGGCTACTTCGATCTGCTCTTCAAGTACGACTGGGAGCTGACGAAGAGCCCGGCGGGAGCGTTCCAGTGGACGCCGAAGGACGTCGACGCCGCGGACCTCGTGCCGGACGCCCACGACCCGGCGCAGCAGCACCCGCCGATGATGGCGACCACCGACCTGTCGCTCAAGGAAGACCCGGTCTACCGCCAGATCTCGGAACGCTTCCACGCGAACCCGGACGAGCTGGCCGACGCCTTCGCGCGCGCCTGGTACAAGCTGCTCCACCGCGACATGGGTCCGGTCGCCCGATACCTCGGGCCGTGGGTGCCCGACGAGGAGCTGCTGTGGCAGGACCCGGTCCCGCCGGTGACCCACGAGCTGATCGACGCCGCCGACGTCGCCGCGCTCAAGGCCGAAGTGCTCGACTCCGGCCTCTCCGTTGCGCAGCTGGTCTCCACCGCCTGGGCGGCGGCGTCGACCTACCGCGACACCGACAAGCGGGGCGGCGCCAACGGCGCGCGCATCCGCCTCGCTCCACAGGCCGGATGGGAGGTCAACGTCGAGTCGGGCGTGGCCGACGTCGTGGAGGTGCTGGAGGGGATCCAGCGGCAGTTCAACGAGGCGCAGGACGGCGACAAGCGGGTGTCGCTCGCCGACCTCGTCGTGCTGGGGGGCTGCGCCGCCGTCGAGCGGGCCGCCGAGGCGACCGGCCACCCGATCGAGGTGCCGTTCGCGCCGGGGCGCACCGACGCCACCCAGGAG
>JBPEXA010000225.1:0-4823 GCA_052032135.1 Thermoanaerobaculia bacterium
CGTTGGCGGCCGCCACCGCGGCGATCGCCAGCACCCCGAGGCTGGCGAGACGCGCCACCCGCACGTAGTGGCGGTCGGTCGCCCCGGGGCGCAGGAAGCGCCGGTAGAGGTCGTTGACGAAGAACGACGCCGCGACGTTGATCTGGGTGTCGATGGTCGACATGAAGGCCGCCAGCAGCGACGCCGCCATCAGCCCGAGCAGCCCCACCGGCAGGTAGCGCTTGAGCATCACCACGTAGGCGCGTTCGGAGTCGGTGGCCGCCAGCCGCTCGCCGGCCGCGACCTGCTGGCCGACCGCCACCCGCGGCTGCGGCTGCCAGTCGAGGGTCGCCCCGTCCGTCAGCAGCGGCACGAACTGCTCTTCGCCGCCGCCGTCGCGCACCCCGATCATCGTCGGCGTGATCGTCTCGACGGTGCCCGCCACCGGGGAGGCGACCTCGACCGGCGGCAGCACCAGCAGCGAGGCGACCGCCACCAGGATCCACGGCCACGGCCGCATCGCGTTGTTGGCGACCGCGAACCAGACCACCGCCAGCACCCCCTGGCGCTCGTCGCGCGTCGCCGAGATCCGCTGCACGGTGAGCGGCGCACCGTCGGCGCTCTCGACCGCGTACCAGGAGAGGCCGAGGTAGACGGCGAGGGCGGCGAGCGGCGTGGTCCAGAAGCCGGCGGCGAGCGGCCCTCCCGGCCCCGGCTGCGGCAGGAAGGCGAGCCGCTCGCCGGCGAGCGTCCCCGCCTCGACCGCCGCCGCCACCGCCGCCGCGCCGCCGACCGCCTGCCAGGCGAGCACCGCCAGCACCACCGCGCCGACCATCGACATCACGAACTGCACCAGATCGGTGACCACCACCCCCCACAGCCCCGCCAGCAGCGAGTAGAAGAGGGCGAAGGCGCAGGCGATCGCCAGCCCGGTCACCTTGTCGACCCCGAACAGGACGTCGATGATCTTCGACGCCGCCAGCAGGATCCAGCACATGGCGACGACGTCGACGAAGCCGGCGTGGAGCAGGCCGAGGAAGCCGCGCAGCCAGCGGGCGCCGCTGTCGCCGTAGCGCAGCTCGGCGAACTCCGCCTTGGTCATCACGGCGCCGCGCCGCCACCAGCGGGCGAAGACGAAGCCGGTCACCAGGCCGGTGATCGCGTAGCACCACCACAGCCAGTTCTTCCAGATGCCGTAGTCGCGCACCCAGCCGGTGATCACCAGCGGGGTGTCGACGGCGAAGGTGGTGGCGACGATCGAGGTGCCGGCCAGCCACCACGGCAGCTTGCGCCCCGAGAGGAAGAAGTCGTCGACCGAGGCGCCGCCGCGCCGCGCCAGCACCACCCCGACGGCGAGCGCGAAGACCAGGTAGGCGCCGACGAACCACCAGTCGACCGGGTGCATCGGGCTACCCTAACCCGCGGTCGGACGCGCCCGAACGCGAAACGCGCCGGGCGAGCCCGGCGCGTCGAGGTCGATCCTGACTGCGCGGTGCCGCTAGTCGACGTCGAACTCCATCAGCTCGACCGGCACGATGATGGTGCCGCTGACGCGGAACATGGCGTTCTGGCCCGGCAGGGTGTTGGTGTCGCCGGGGAAGAACGACCGCTGGATGCCGTGGAAGCCCATGCCGTTGGTCGACGCCGAGCGCAGGCCCATGCTGCCGAAGAACTCGGCGCCGCCGTACGAGCCGTAGAGGCCGAGCCCCACGATGCGGGGGCTGGGCGCCGCGATGGCGGCGGGCACGTTGAAGAAGGTGTTGGAGGTGGAGACGCCGTAGACGAAGAAGTACGTCAGGGTCGCGCCTGGCGCGCCGTTGACGACGACGGCGTACGGGGACCCGACTGCCCCCTGGTACCACGACACACCGGTGATCGTCCCCGGGCTCAGAGGCGCTCCGTTGCGGGTGTCGAACAGATTGCCGAAGTAGTCGTCGTAGTTCGGACCGGACGCGCCGACCAGGAAGCCGTCGGCGGGCGCCCCCGGGTCGTACTGCACGGTACCGACGCCCTCACCGGCGTTGCCGCGCACGCCGCTCTTCGGCTGGTCCCTCATGTCCTTCGGCGGCACGCGGTCCTTGGCCGTGGTCTGCGCCAGCGCCGGCACCGCGGCGACCAGCACGGCGATGGCGAGGACGATCGACAATCTCTTCATTCCAATCTCTCCCTCGGTTGCGGCCCGCTGCGCTCTCGATGGCGATCCCGACGAGACACGGCTCGAGCCGAGGTGGTCCGGATCCTACTCGACGTCGAACTCCATCAGCTCGACCGGCACGATGATCGTGCCGCTGACGCGGACCATGGCGTTCTGGCCCGGCAACGAGCCCGTGAACCCGGTGGTGAAGGCTCGCTGGGTGCCGTGGAACCCCTGGTTGTTGGTCGACGCCGACCGCAGCCCGACGCTGCCGAAGTAGTTCACCTGGTTGTAGGTGATGCCGGCCACACCGACGAACCGCGGGCTGGGCGCGGCGATGTTCGCCGGGATGTTGAAGAAGGTGTTCGAGGTGTAGACCAGGACGGGGCTGATGAAGGTGAACGGGCCGCCGATCGGGGCGCCGAGCAGATAGGCGATGTTGAGCCCCACTCCCCCCTGGTACCAGGAGATGTTGGTGATCGTCCCCGGGCTCAACGGCTGGCCGTTGCGGGTGTCGAAGTTGTTGCCGTACCAGTAGTTGTAGTTGAAAACGTTGGTGAGCCCGAAGTCGTCGGCGGGCGCGCCGGGGTCGTACTGCACGGTGCCGACGCCTTCGCCGACGTTGGCGCGCAGGTCGGGCTGGATCGATCCCCTCCGCTCCCACGGTCGCTGTTTGACGTCGGCGTCCTGCGCCGCGGCCAGACCGACACAGCTGATCGCGAGCACGAGGGTGAAAGTGATGCAACGTCGCATGGGTCTCCTCCTAGCGGGAGTGCGGGCCAACTGGGCGTCAACGGTGCTTTGCCGGGTGACTATACCAGCACGTGAGAGACCACCGGCCCTGCGGCGATATGATCCGCCGCCGGAGGAACGCCCGTGACGACCGCTGCCGACACCTACCACCAGACCCGCTGGACCCTCGACGAGCTGCTGCCCGACGCCGCGGAGGCGACCGTCGCCGCCCGGCTCGCCGAGGCCGAAGCGGCGGTCGCCGCCTTCGAGAGCCGCCGTGGCGAGCTCGGCGCCGAGATGCCGCCGGAGGCGCTGCTCGACGTCGTCGCCGCCTACGAGGCGCTGGTCGAGCGGCTCTACGTGCTCTCCGCCTACGGCTCGTTGTGGTTCGCCGCCGACACCCAGGATGCCGACGCGCTGGCCTACAAGAGCCGCATGGAGCAGGTGCTGACCGGCTATCAGAACCGGCTCCTCTTCTTCTCGCTGTGGTGGAAGGAGCTCGACGACGAGAGCGCCGAGCGGCTGCTGCCCGACCCCGACACTCACCCCGACGAGCGTCATTTTCTCCAGGACCTGCGACGCCTCCAGCCGTTCACCCTCGACGAGCGCTCGGAGCAGATCATCAACCTCAAGGACGCCAACGGCCAGGGGGCGCTGCTCACCGTCTACTCGATGCTGACCAACCGGCTCGAGTTCGAGCTCGAGGTCGACGGCGAGCCGCGGACGCTGACCCGCGGCGAGGTGATGAGCCACGTCTACTCGACCGACGCCGACCGCCGCGCCGCCGCCTACCAGGCGCTCTTCCGCGGCTTCGAGCCCGAGCGGCCGGTGCTCGGCCAGATCTACGTCCACCGGGTGCGGGACTGGGCGGAGGAGGGGGTCGGGCTGCGCGGCTACGGCTCGCCGCTCGCCATCCGTAACGTCGGCAACGACATCCCCGACGCCGCGGTCGAGGCGCTGCTCGACGTCGCCGCCGAGCAGGCCGGCCTCTTCCAGCGCTACTTCCGGCTCAAGGCGAAGTGGCTCGGCGTCGAGCGGCTGCGCCGCTACGACCTCTACGCGCCGCTCGCCGCCGGCGACAAGGAGATCCCCTACGGCGAGGCGGTGGAGCTGGTGCTCGACACTTTCCGCCGCTTCGACCCCCGCTTCGGCGAGCTCGCCGAGCGGGTGTTCGCCGACGACCACGTCGACAGCGAGATCCGCCCGGGCAAGAAGAGCGGCGCCTTCTGCTCGACCGTGCTGCCGAGCCAGACGCCGTGGGTGCTGCTGAACTACACGGCGAAGGTGCGCGACGTCGCCACCATGGCCCACGAGCTCGGCCACGCGGTGCACAGCCTGCTCGCCGCCGACCACTCGGTGCTCACCCAGCACGCCTGCCTGCCGCTCGCCGAGACGGCGTCGGTGTTCGCCGAGCAGCTGCTCACCGACCGGCTGCTCGGCGAGGAGAGCGATCCGGCGGTGCGCCGCGAGCTGCTGGCGTCACAGATGGACGACATCTACGCCACCGTGCTGCGCCAGGCCTACTTCACCCGCTTCGAGATCGCCGCCCACGAGATGATCGGCGGCGGCGGCGGCGGCGAGGCGCTCGGCGAGCTCTACCAGGCGACCCTCGAGGAGCAGTTCGGCGACGCGGTCGACGTCTCCGAGGAGTTCCGCCACGAGTGGGTGACGATCCCGCACATCTACCACACGCCGTTCTACTGCTACGCCTACAGCTTCGGGCAGCTGCTGGTGCTGGCGCTCTACCGCCGCTACCTCGAGGAGGGCGACGCCTTCATCCCCGGCTATCTCGAGCTGCTCGCCGCCGGCGGCGCCGCGCCGCCGGTCGAGGTGCTCGCCGCCGCCGGCGTCGACCCCACCGACGCCGACTTCTGGCGCGGCGGCTTCGCGGTGGTCGCCGGCATCGTCGACGAGCTCGAGTCGCTGTAGCCCGCCACCGGTGACCGCGATCCTCCGCCCGTTGCTGCCCGCCGAGGTG
>JBPEXA010000226.1:0-6749 GCA_052032135.1 Thermoanaerobaculia bacterium
GAGGAGCTGTGCGACGCCGAGAATCTCGAGCGTCTGCTGCGGCTGCTGCGGGCGTCGGTGCGGCCGAGCTTCGAGCCGCTGCCGCTCGACCAGCTGCCGCTGCTGCTGGCGACCCGCCAGGGGGTGGTGGCGGGCGGCGACGGCGTCGAAGGGCTGCAGGACGCCCTCGAGCGGCTGCTGCTCTATCCCGCTCCCGCCGCCAGCTGGGAGAGCGATCTGCTCCCCGCCCGCCTCGACCCCTACTACCCGGCGTGGCTCGATTCCGTGCTCCTCGAGAGCGACCTGCAGTGGTTCGGCGTCGGCCGCGAGCGCATCACCTTCGGCTTCGACGAAGAGCGACAGCTGCTCGAGCCGCCGCCCGCCGACGTCGACGAGGAGCCGCTGCCGGCGGCACTGGTCGACGAGCTGCGCTCCGGCCGTCGCCGCACCTTCGGCGAGCTGCAGCGCGCCGCCGGCCTCACCAGCGCCGAGCTGACCGCCGCGCTGTGGGCCGCGGTGTGGCGCGGCGAGGTGACCAACAGCGGCCTGGTCGCGCTGCGGCGCGGCGTCCAGGGTCGCTTCCGAGCGGCGCGCCCGGAGCCGGCCGACGAGCGGCGGCCGATCGCCACCGGTCGCCGCGCCTTCGACCGCTGGCGCTCCACGCGCCCCTCGAGCGGCGACTGGCTGCGCCTCGAGCCCGCCGCCGAGCCCGCCGACGCGCTCGCCGCCGACGAGCTCGAGCGCGAGCGCGCCCGGCTGCTGCTCGCCCGCTACGGCATCGTCTTCCGCGAGCTGCTCGAGCGCGAGCTCCCCGCCTTCCGGTGGTCGCGGGTGTTCCGCGCGCTGCGCCTGATGGAGCTCGGCGGTGAGGTGGTCGCCGGGCAGTTCTTCGACGGCATCCATGGCCCGCAGTTCGTCGCCCGCGACGTCTGGCGGCTGCTCTCCGAGGGGATGGCGCAGGACGGCGTCTACTGGGTCAACGCCGTCGACCCCGCCTCGCCGAGCGGCCTCGGCCTCGACGCCTGGCGCGATCGTTGGCCGGCGCGCCGCCCCTCCAACCACCTGGTGTTCGACGGCGGCACGCCGGTCGTCACCTCGCGCCGCAACGGCGGCCGGCTGACCATCGGCGTCGACCCCGAGCATCCGCGGCTGCCGGAGTATCTCGATGTCCTCAAGGTGATGCTGACCCGCGACTTCGCCCCCCGCCGCTCGATCGACGTCGAGCGCATCAACCGCGAGCCGGCGATCGACAGCCCCTACGCAGCGGTGCTGCGATCGATCTTCAGCGTCACCCGCGAGCCGAAGGCGCTGCGGCTGCGGCGCCGCTACTCATGACGGGCGGGCTCGGGGCGCCCGCCCGCACCCTCAGGGGAAGATCCCCAGGCCTTCGTAGCAGGCGGCGATCTTGTCGATCGCGTTGATGAAGCAGGCGGTGCGCAGGTCGGCCTTGTCGCCGTACTGCTCGCGGATCTCCAGCAGCTGGGCGTAGGCGAGGGCGATCGTCTCCTCGAGCCCGGAGCGGACGAGGTCCGCTTCGCCGGCGCCGCGAGCGAAGAACTCGGTCTCGTCGACCCCGAACTCCTTCTCGGTCTGCGCTTCGATCGCCGACAGCAGGCGGCGGTTGGACATCTCCTGGAAGCGCTTCTGCATGCGGCCGAAGCGGACGTGGGAGAGGTTCTTCACCCACTCGAAGTAGGAGACCGTGACGCCGCCGGCGTTGAGGAAGGTGTCGGGGACGACCAGCACGCCGCGCTCGCGCAGGATCTCGTCGGCGCGGTAGGTGGTCGGTCCGTTGGCCGCCTCGGCGATGACCTTGGCCTGGATGTCGGCGGCGTTGTGGCCGGTGATCTGCTTCTCGATCGCCGCCGGCACCAGGATGTCGCAATCGAGCTCGAGGGCGAGCTTCGACTCCGGCAGGTCGGTCGCCCCCGGGAAGCCGAGGATCGAGCCGGTCTTCGCGCGGTGCTCGACCACCGCCTCGAGATCGAGGCCGGAGGGATCACTGATCGCTCCCTCGTACTCCAGCAGGCCGACCAGCGTCGCCCCTCCTTCGACGAGGTACTTGGCGGCGTGGTATCCGACGTTGCCGAGCCCCTGGACCACCACCCGCTTGCCGTCGAGGCCGGTGGCGAGGCCGAGCGCCTCCATGTCGTCGGCGTTGTTGCACGCTTCGCGGACGCCGTAGAAGACGCCGAGGCCGGTCGCCTCGGTCCGGCCGCGGATGCCGCCCAGCGGCACCGGCTTGCCGGTGACGCAGGCGAAAGAGTTGAGCTCGCCGCTCGACAGCGAGTTGTAGGTGTCGACGATCCACGCCATCTCCCGCGGCCCGGTGCCGAGGTCGGGCGCCGGGACGTCGACCCCGGGGCCGATGAAGTTCTTCTTCTTGAGCTCGGCGGTGAAGCGCCGCGTGATCCGCTCGAGCTCGCGCTCCGAGTAGTTGCGCGGATCGATGCGCACGCCGCCCTTGGCGCCGCCGAACGGCACGTCGACGATGGCGCACTTGTACGTCATCAGCGCCGCCAACGCCTTGACCTCGTCCTCGTTGACGTGGATCGAGTAGCGGATGCCGCCCTTGGTCGGCGTCTTGTGATGGCTGTGCTCGGCACGCCAGGCGTGGACCACCTCCATCGAGTTGTCGTCACGCTTCACCGGAAAGCTGACGCGGTAGACGCTGTTGCACGCCCGGATCTGCCGCAGCAGCCGCGGGTCGTGGGAGGTGAGGGCGGCCGCGCGGTCGTACGCCCGGTTGACCTGCTCGTAGAAGCTGTACGCCTCGCTCATGCGAATGTCCTCGTTGAAGGCATGGAACGCCTACGCTACCGCTTGATGCGGGTGCCGCGCTCCTCGACCGACAGGATCCAGCCGACCAGCTTGCCGGGCTGCAAGGGACCGCGCTCCTTCCAGAACCGGGCATCGCGCAGGTAGCGGCTCGAGCTGTCGTGGCGGGGGATCGCCTTGACCTCGTCGTGGATGCGGCGCACCCGCTCGAGCCAGCGCCGGCAGTTGTCCGGCCGCAGGTCGACCCAGCCCGCCTCGCACCACCGCTCGACGAGCTCGGGCGAGGTCGGCTGATCGACGCACCCTCCCGGCACGATCACCTCGGGACCGCGGAGCAGCTTGCCGTCGTGCCGCAGGATCGGGATGCCGATCGCTGCGACCTCGTTGACGATCCTCGGCTGCTCGCGGACCAGCCGATCGAGTCGCTCGACCATCTCGTCGACCGACGACTCGCGCAGGTCGGCCATCGAGCCGAACGTCTCGCGCAGCAGGTGCGCCTCGAACAGCAGCTTGGTGTTGCGCGGCGGCCCGAGCATCTCGAAGGCGACGCTGCGGGTCTCGCCCGCCTCCTCGAGGTCGCTCATCTTCTCGAGCGCCCAGTGGCGCATCAGCCCGGCGCGGTAGGTCGGTCCCAGCACCGCGTTGTCGAGCGCGTTGACGATGTCGTGGCCGGTGTTGCCGCCCTCGATCTCGAAGACCAGGTAGCGGGCGATCTCCTCCGGGGTGACGAACTCCATCTGGCGCGCCGTCGTCAGCAGCGCGAACTCCTCGAGGCTGAACAGGCCGTTCTCGCCGGTGTCGATGAAGACCGTCTCGAGCACCTCGTCGGTCTCCCGGCCGGCATCCGGATCGCGGGTCGAGAACGCCTCGCCGATCTCGGTCTCGACCGCCTCGACGAGCTGGATCGGCCGGCCGTTGCGGCGGATCGCGCCGTGGCCGATCGCCTTCCAGGCGATCGCCGCCGCCGGCTTGATCTCCTTGATGATCGGAGCGTCGGGCGTGCGCGCCATGAGGAACAGGAGCATCGAATGCGCGCCCGCCATCGCGCTCTTCGACAGCAGCGTCCGGCTCGGCTTCTCTTCCGAGTGGGTGTAGGGGACATTGAGGCCCATGCCGCCGGTGCCGCTGGTGCCGACCTTCATATAGACCTCGGCGTCGGACTCGGTCAGCCCACGGTAGAGCACCTGGATGTGGCGGATGAGACGCGGCACATAGAGCGCCTCGAGCAGGTCCTCGGCCGCCCCGGCGTCGACCTCGCCGTCGCCGAGCTGCCGCCAGAGCCGCTCGGCGCTGGGGTAGATGTCGCGATAGGCGATGGCGGTGGCGGTGTTGACGCAGTCGATGACGATCGCCGGCCGGCTCTCCGCCAGCAGCCGGTAGAGGCGGAACTTGTCGAGGTCCTCGTCTTCGAGCTGCCGCAGCTGCGAGCCGATGCGCTCGTGGCGGTCGGCTTCATGGTCGAGAGCGAAGATGTCGCCCGCCGACACCGACAGCCTGGTCGATCCCGCCTCGCTCGCCAGCTCCTCCCGCGCCGCCTCCGCCTCCTCCATCCGCAGCGAGTGGATCTGGATCTCGCCCGCACGGTGTGCCAGCAGCTCGCGGCAGACGGCGGTGCCGACCAGGCCGTAGCCGCCGAGGACCAGGATCTTGCTCCCCTCGATGTGCATGGTGTCGCGGTGGATGCGGACTCAAAAAAGCACCCGGACGGGTGCCGGCAGGGAGCTTAGCAGCTGGTAGCGGCGCGGCGCTGCGCCGGCCGCCGGTTGACGCCCCACGTCGGGCGCTCCAAGATGAGGCGACGTGACCGACGACCTCCGCTATCCGATCGGCGACTTCGAGACCCCGGAGCGCCTCACCGCCGACGAGCGCCAGGACGCCCTCGCGGTGCTCGCCGGCGCGCCGGCCGAGCTGCGGGCGGCGGTCGACGGCCTGAGCGAAGAGCAGCTCGACACCCCCTACCGCGCGGGCGGCTGGACGGTGCGCCAGGTCGTCCACCACCTGCCCGACAGCCACATGAACAGCTACATCCGCTTCAAGCTCGGCCTCACCGAGGAGGTGCCGACGATCGGCACCTACCAGGAGAAGCTGTGGTCCGAGCTGCCGGACGCCAGGCTGCCGATCGGGCCGTCGTTGGCGCTGCTCGAGGCGCTGCACTCCAGGTGGGTGGCGCTGCTGCGGTCGCTCGACGACGCGGCGTGGGAGCGGGAGATCGATCATCCCGAGATGGGTCGGCTGCGGCTCGACCAGCTGCTCGCCCTCTACCGCTGGCACTCGCTGCACCACGTCGCCCACATCCGCTCGCTTCGCGACCGCGAGGGTTGGTAGGCTTCGCCTCCGACCCGGCGGCAGGCCGCCGCCGTCATCCCTGGCACAACGTGGAATCCGTCGTGGAGTCTGTCCCGAGCATGGAGCACCGAGGTCCGGTCGTGAGCCGTCACGGCCTCGAGCCGCACGGCATTCGCGACGCCGGCACCGTCTACTGGAACCTGCCGCCGGCGGAGCTCGTCGAGCACGCGCTCGCCAACGACGAGGCGATCCTCGCCGCCCACGGGCCGCTGGTCGCCCTCACCGGCGAGCGCACCGGCCGCTCCCCCAACGACAAGTTCGTCGTCCGCTCGGGGGACTCGGCCGAGGAGATCTGGTGGGGGGACGTCAACCGCCCGTGCGACCCCGAGCGCTTCGCGGCGCTCGCCGACAGGGTCCGCGAGCACTACCGCGACCGTGATCTCTACGTCTTCGACGGCTACGCCGGCGCCGACCCCGAGCACCGGCTGCGGGTGCGCGTCGTCACCGAGTTCGCCTGGCACTGCCTGTTCGCCAGCAACATGTTCATCCGCGAGAGCGACCCGGCGGCGCTGGCCGACTTCGAGCCGCAGTTCACCGTGCTCTCGGCGCCGACCCTGGCCGCCGACCCGGCGGCCGACGGCACCCACTCCGAGGCGTTCATCGGCCTCGACATCGAACGGCGGCAGGTGCTGGTGATCGGCACCCGCTACGCCGGCGAGATCAAGAAGAGCATCTTCTCGGCGATGAACTACCTGCTCCCCCGCCGCGGCGTGCTGTCGATGCACTGCTCGGCCAACTACGGCGCCGATCGCGACGACGTCGCTCTCTTCTTCGGCCTCTCCGGCACCGGCAAGACGACGCTCTCCGCCGATCCGGCGCGGACGCTCGTGGGCGACGACGAGCACGGCTGGAGCGACCGCGGCATCTTCAACATCGAGGGCGGCTGCTACGCCAAGGTGATCCGGCTGTCGCCGGAGGGTGAGCCCGACATCTACCGCACCACCCGCACCTTCGGCACCATCCTCGAGAACGTGGTGGTCGATCCGGCGACCCGCGAGCTCGACCTCGACGACGCCCGCCACACCGAGAACACCCGCTCGAGCTACCCGATCGACCAGCTCCCCAACGCCGACCTCGACGGCCTCGCCGGCCATCCGCGCCAGGTGATCTTCCTCACCGCCGACGCCTTCGGCGTGCTGCCGCCGATCAGCCGTCTCTCCGAGGAGCAGGCGCTCTACCACTTCCTCTCCGGCTACACCGCCAAGGTGGCCGGCACCGAGCGCGGGGTGACCGAACCGAAGGCGACCTTCTCCGCCTGCTTCGGCGCCCCCTTCATGCCGCTCCACCCCGGGCGCTACGCCGAGCTGCTGGGCGAAAAGATCCGTCGCCACGGCGCCTCCGTCTGGCTGATCAACACCGGCTGGACCGGCGGACCCTACGGCACCGGCGAGCGGATCCCGCTGGCCGCCACCCGCCGGATGGTCACCGCGGTGCTCGCCGGCGAGCTCGACGACGTCGAGACCCGCACCGATCGGGTCTTCGGGCTGGCGGTGCCGGTGGCGGTCGACGGCGTGCCCGGCGAGATCCTCGATCCGCGCTCGACGTGGGCCGACGCCGACGCTTACGACGAGAAGGCGGCGGCGCTCGCCCGCATGTTCCGCGACAACTTCGAGGCCTACCGCGACGGCGTCTCTCAGGCGGTCGCC
>JBPEXA010000227.1:0-1536 GCA_052032135.1 Thermoanaerobaculia bacterium
GGCTGACCGACATGCCCGGCTACGACGGCGGGCCGTTCTTCTTTCCCGACGGCTCGCGCATCATCTGGCGCCGCTTCGACGAGAGCGGCCTCACCGCCGACGTCTACTCGATGCGACCCGACGGCAGCGACGAGCGGCGGCTGACCGACTTCGGCGCCATGAGCTGGGCGCCTTATGTCCACCCTTCCGGCGACTACGTCTTCTTCGCCTCCAACAAGCTCGGCTTTTCCAACTTCGAGCTCTACATGGTCGACGTCGAAGGGAAGAAGGAGCCGGTGCGGGTGACGACCACCGACGGCTTCGACGGCCTCCCGGTCCCCACGCCCGACGGCGGCCGGCTCACCTGGACGTCGACGCGCCACGGCGGCGACGGCGGACAAATCTACATCGCCGACTGGAACCACGAGGCGGCGCTCGCCGCCCTCGAGGCAGCGCCCCCGAGGGGCGCGGGAGAAGACCGATGATGCGGACGACCACCCTGACCCTGATCCTCGCCCTGGCGGCGACCGCCGCTGCCGCCAACGTGGCGACGTTGCGCCGCGACGTCGAGATCCTCGCCTCCGAGACGACCGAGGGGCGGCTGACCGGCACCGACGGCGCGCGCCGCGCCGCCGCCCACCTGGTGGCCGAGCTGGAGGCGATCGGCGCCGTGCCGCTCCCCGGCCGCGACAGCTTCGAGCTGCCGTTCGAGTTCACCGCCGGCACCAGCGACAGCGGCTCGTCGGTCACCGTCGGCGGGACGACCTACAGCGGCACCGACACCGTCCAGGCGCTGTCGTTCTCCGAGAGCGCCACGGTGAGCGGCGAGGTGGTGTTCGCCGGCTACGGCCTCGAGATCCCCGAGACCCAGGGCTTTCCGTACGACAGCTACGCGGGCATCGACGTCGAGGGGAAGATCGTCCTCGTCCTGCGCTACTTCCCGGAGGACGTCGACCAGGAGACGCGGGCGCTGCTGGCCCGCTACTCGGGGCTGCGCTACAAGGCGCGGGCGGCTCGCGAGCGGGGGGCGATCGCCATGCTGGTCGCCACCGGGCCGCGCTCGCCGAACGCCGGCGAGACGATCCCGATGACCTTCGACACCGCGGTCGCCGGCTCGGACGTGGTGGCGGTCAGCGTCAGCGGCGCGGTCGCCGACGCCCTCTTCGACCACGTCGAGGACAAGGACCTCGAGGCGGCGCAGAAGGCGCTCGACGACGGCAACCCCCACGTCACCGGCTTCGCGATCCCGGGGGTCGAGGTGACGGTGACGGCGGCGGTCGAGCGCGAGCGCAAGACCGGGTACAACGTCGCCGGCGTGCTGCCCGGCGGCCGCACCGAGGGGGACAAGCCGTGGGTGCTGCTCGGCGCCCACTACGACCACCTCGGCCGCGGTGGCGGCGGCAACTCGCTGGCCGGCAAGGAGGAGCAGGGGGAGATCCACCACGGCGCCGACGACAACGCGTCGGGCACCGCGGCGGTGCTGGCGGCCGCCCGCGAGCTCGCCGGCCGCGAGCTGCGGCGCTCGGTCGCGGTCGCCTTCTGGTCGGGCGAGGAGCT
>JBPEXA010000228.1:0-3741 GCA_052032135.1 Thermoanaerobaculia bacterium
ACTGCGGCGGAAGACGACGACGCCGTCGACCGGAGCCGCGAGATCGGCGAGGGTGGCGACGATCGGCTCGCCCCACAGCTCGCGACCGGCGAAGTGGGGGTTGACCGGCAGCATCCGGTACCCCTGACCATAGAGATAGTCGGGCACGTAGAAGGCCGGCTTCTCCTCCCTCACGTGCGCCCCCAGCACCGCGATCGTGCGGGCGCGGTCGAGGATCTCCGGGACCGGCGGCGGCAGCGCGGAGCCGGCGGTCATCGATTCCGGGAGGGGGTGTCGAACGGTCGCCACATGGTCTCGACGGCCACGATACACTCCTCGCCTCATGGATCGCACCGCGTCGTTGCTCCTCCTCTTGGTGGCCGCGCTCACCGCCGGCTGCGCCACCTTCCCCGGCTTCACTCCACCCGAGGTGACCCTCGTCGACGTCCGCTTCACCGACCTCACGCTGTTCGAGAGCTCGGGACGCCTGACCGTCCGGGTGGCCAACGAGAACGAAGAGCCGATCCGGGTCGACGGCGGCGTCTACAACCTCTTCCTCGGCGGGGTGAAGGTCGGCAAGGGGCTCTCCGACGCCCGGTTCGAGGTCGGGCGGCTGAGCACCGAGACCGCCGACGTCGACATCTTCATCAACAACCTGGCGCTCGCCAGCCGCATCGCCCGTATCGTCGAGGAGGGCGAGGTCGACTATCGGCTCAAGGGACGCTTCTACCTCGATCGCTCGCTGGGACCGCGGCGGATCCGCTTCGACCGCGTCGGCAACTTCGACTTCCGACCCGACGACGCGACGACCGCCGTCGCCCCCGAGGTGGAGCGACCCTGACGACCGCCGAACCCGCCCGCCGCCGGCGCGACGGAACAACCCGGGGCCGCGCTCCGTACTGCGAGCGAGGCACCCCGCCGGCCCCCGCCGGCTCGGATCTCTCAAGGAGGCCGCGATGAGCATTCTCGATTTCCTGAAGGGTGAGCTGCTCGAGATCATCGAGTGGACCGACGATTCGCGCGACACCCTCTCCTACCGATTCCCCGACGACGATCGCGCGATCAAGCGCGGCGCGCAGCTGATCGTGCGCGAGTCGCAGGTGGCGCAGTTCGTCTATCTCGGCGAGTTCGGCGACACCTTCGGGCCGGGCAAGCACACGCTGACCACCGACAACATCCCGATCCTGACCCGGCTCAAGTCGTGGAAGTACGGTCTCGAGTCGCCGTTCAAGGCGGACGTCTACTACCTGAACACCCGGCTGTTCACCGCCAACAAGTGGGGGACCGCCAACCCGATCATGATGCGCGACGACGACTTCGGGATCGTGCGCGCGCGGGCGTTCGGCACCTACGACTTCCGCATCGTCGACGCCAAGCTCTTCCTCAAGGAGGTCGCAGGCTCCGACCACAACTTCCGGCTCGAGGAGTTCAGCGACACGATGCGATCGCGCATCGTCAGCACTTTCGCCGACGCTCTCGCCAGCTCCAACATCCCGGTGCTCGACGCCGCCACCCGCTACACCGAGCTCGGCGAAGCGCTGCTGCCGGTGATCAACCCGGTGATGGTCGGCAAGTACGGGATCGAGATCGCCACCTTCGTGGTCGAGAACATCTCGGTCCCCAAGGAGGTCGAGGAGGCGATCGACAAGCGCTCGAGCATGGAGGCGATCGGCGACCTCAACGATTACGTCAAGTTCCAGATGGCGCAGGGGATGGCGCAGGGCGGGGGCGGGGGTGGAGCCGCCGGCACCGCCACCGAGCTGGCGGTCGGCTTCGCGGTCGCGCAGCAGATGATGCAGCAGCAGGGCGGCATCCTCGGCGAGGCGCAGGGGACCGCTCCCGGCATCGGCCCCGCCAAGCCGCGGCCCGCTCCGGCGGCGGCGGTCCCCGGCCTCCCCGACCTGCTGACGCCGGCGGAGGCGGCGGAAGCGATGGGGGTGGCGGAGAGCGACGTCATGAGCGTCATCGAGTCGGGCGAGCTGGCGGCCAAGAAGATCGGCTCCGCCTACCGCATCAAGCGCGCCGCCCTGGACGCCTTCCTCGCCGACTGACCGGCGCCGAGGCCGGAGCCCGGCAGCGATGCCCGAGACCCCGATTCCCGAGCCGCCGATCCCCGAGCCGCCGGCCCCCGAGCCGTCGGTCCCCGAGTCTCAGCCCGGCGAGAGCGGTGCGGGCGAGACCCTGGCGCTCGACAAGCACGCCTGCCCGGCGTGCGGGGCGCAGGCCGAGTGGAGCCCGTCGAAGCAGCTGCTGGTCTGCAGCTACTGCGGCACCACCTCGCCGTACGAGATCACCGAGGAGGGGGAGATCCGCGAGATCGACCTCGTGCGGACGCTGCGCGAGATGCCGGAGGAGCTGCGCGGCTGGAAGGCGGAGAAGCGCACCGTCCGCTGCCGGAGCTGCAAGGCGGTGTCGGTCTTCGATCCCGGGCGGGTCGGACAGAACTGCGAGTTCTGCGGCTCTCCGGAGCTGGTCGACTACGAGGAGATCAAGGCGCCGATCCGCCCCCAGAGCCTGCTGCCGTTCAAGGTCGGCGCCGGCGCGGTCCGGGAGTCGCTGCGCCGCTGGTTCGCAGCCCGCTGGTTCGCCCCCAACAAGCTCAAGAAGAAGGCGCTGGTCGACACCGTCCAGGGGATCTACCTCCCCTACTGGACCTTCGACGCCCACGTCGACTGCGCCTGGCGGGCGGAGTCGGGCCACTACTACTACACCACCGAGTCGTACCGCGACGCCAAGGGTCGGCTGCAACGGCGGCGCGTGCGGCACGTCCGCTGGCGACCCGCCTCCGGCCGCCTGCAGCACTTCTTCGACGACGAGCCGGTGCCCGGCACCCAGGGGGTGCCGCTCGATCTGCTGCGACAGATCGAGCCGTTCCCCACGGCCGAGCTCGTCCCCTACGACACCGCCTACCTCTCCGGCTTCGTCATCGAGCACTACCGGGTGGTGCTGGTCGACGCCGCCGCGGCGTCACGGCAGTCGATGGAGGCGCAGCTGCGCACCCTGTGCGGCCACCGGGTGCCAGGCGACACCTACCGCAACCTGACGATCGAGCCCCGCTACTCCGGCGAGACCTTCAAGCACGTGCTGCTGCCGGTGTGGCTGCTGACCTACGACTACCGCGGCGAGAGCTACCAGATGGTCGTCAACGGCTATACCGGCAAGATCGCCGGCCACTACCCCAAGAGCTTCTGGAAGATCTTCTTCCTGGTGCTGGCGATCGTCATCGTCGTCGGCGTCATCCTCTTCCTCTGAGCCGTCGATGAGCTGGTTCGCGATCGGAGCCCTCTACTGCGCCGCCGCCGTCGCCGCCGGCGCCTTCGGCGCGCACGGCCTCGAGAGCCGGCTCGATCCGAGAGCGCTCGGCCAGTGGAAGACGGCGGCGAGCTACCTCACCTATGCCGGGCTGGCGCTGCTCGCCCTCGGCGCCTTCGCCCGCTCCCACCCGGCGAGCCTCGACGGCCCCGGCTGGACGCTCGCCCTGGGCGGCGCGATCTTCTCCGGCACCGTCTTCGCCCTCGCCCTCGGCGGCCCGCGATGGCTCGGCGCCGTCACGCCGCTCGGCGGCGCCGCCATGATCGCCGCCTTCCTCTGGCTGGCGATCGCCACCTGGCGCGGCTGAGCGGCCTCCACCGGGGATCCACCGGGGCCCCCACGGGAGAACCGGCAGCTTCCCAACCCGTCGGGGCGACCCGAACCGGCTTCCCGGCGGGCCTTCCCGGTCCGCCGGGAAGTCGCGTCGGGTCGCCCTGAATCCGTGGGACG
>JBPEXA010000229.1:0-1639 GCA_052032135.1 Thermoanaerobaculia bacterium
CGCTATCTCGAAGGGAGGCCGGCGACCGGCCGAACCCTCTTCGAGATCTCGAGAACGCTCTCACCCGGGGCGCCGCTCATCCCCCTCCAGCACTCCCTGCTGAGGAGGACGGCGGAGGACCGACGGTGGCCACCCCTCTCGGGCGTCTTGCAGGCGGTCGCGGCGTGCGCGCGCAGCTACGCGGAGGCGGAGCTGCTGAACGATTGGCGCCTCTGCCTTTGAGAGCACGTCGCCGGCCGTCGGCGGCGGTCGCGTGGTCACTCTGTCGGAGACCTTGGTGACGTCGGCCTCCTCCCGCTGCCCGACGACGAGCGGGTGACGGTCGGCCACGAGGCGCCGGAGATGGCCAGCACCGTCGACGGACCACCGCCCGGTCCATCGCACGGCCCCGTCGCTCTGCGGCGCCGGGGCCGCTTGTTCATGGTCCGGCGGGCGCCGCCGCCGCCAGCTGCTCGAGCTGCTCGCGGGCGTTGACGTACTCGGGGTGGATCTCGAGCGCCCGCTCGAGGCTCTCCCGCGCCCCGGCCAGATCGCCGCTGGCGCGGCGGGCGAGCGCCAGCAGGTAGTGGGCGCTGTGGTAGTCGGGGTAGGTCTCGGCGTACATCTCGTAGAGGGCGAGAGCGGTCGCCAGGCGCTCCGGGTCGCTGCTGAAGCCGTCGTCGCCGTAGAGGAAACCGTAACCGACGAAGAAGGGGACGTACTGGCTGAAGAGCATCTCGCCCGGCCGCTCGGCACGGACCCGATCGAAGATGAGGCGCGCCTGCTGGTGGTCGCCGGAGAAGAGCGCCTGCTCGAGGGCGATCACCTCGGGACCGACGGCCTCGTGGGTCGCCTCCAGCTCGGCGAGGCGGATGCCGAGGTCGGCGCTCGAGTGCCAGACGCCGTCGAGCATGACGCCTTCGAGACGGCGGAGGGCGTCGAGGTCGTCGATCGGGTTGCCGGCGAGCAGCAGCAGGTCGGCCTCGTATCCCGGCGCGAGGCGACCGGCTCGCGAGTCGCCGCCGAGACAGCGCTCGAGAAAGGCGCCGGGCGCGCTGGTCGCGGTCGCCAGCGCCTCGGCGTTGGAGAGGCCGGCGGCGGCCATCAGCTCGATCTCGCGCAGCATCGACTCACCGGGGAAGAGGGCTGCCGTCGACGCGTCGGTGCCGGCGAGCACCGTCACCCCCGCTCGGTGCATCCGAGCCGTCATCCGCTGCTGCAGCTCGAGGCGGTCGCGGACGTCCTCGAGCCACTCGTCGACGTTGCGCACGTAGCGGTTGTTGGCGCGGCGGAACGGCTGCAGGATCGCCGGCGGCAGTCGGCGCGCGTCGTCGGTGGCGAGGATCCCCTCGAGGTCCTCCCCCTGCCGGACGAGGCCGTCGGTGAAGGCGAGGTTGGCGGTGACGGTGAGCTCGGAGGCGGCGAGCTGTTCGATGATGCGGTCGATGCCCGCCTCGTCGTCGTGGCCGTCGAGGTACCAGCGGATGAGGTCCTGGCCGTGGGCGAGGTTGTCCTGGCCGGCGGCGATCAGATGCTCGAGCCCGTAGTTGCTGCCTGCGTGGCCGACCACACAGCGGCCCGCGGCGTCGGCCGTTTCGATGATCGCCGTCAGCTGCTCGGGCTGAAGCCTGGTGAACACCTTGATCAGGTCGTAGCCGGC
>JBPEXA010000023.1:0-2353 GCA_052032135.1 Thermoanaerobaculia bacterium
GACAGCAACGAGCGGTCCTCGAAGGTGCCGTCGCCGCGACTGAGGAAGAGGAAGTTGGGCTCGGTGTCGTTGGCGACGTAGAGATCGGGCCAGCCGTCGCCGTCGACGTCGCCGGCGATCACCCCCAGGCCCGCCATGTCCTCGACCGGGGTCAGCCCGGCGGCGGCGGTCCCCTCGGTGAAGCGACCGCCGCCGTCGTTGACGAGATAGACGTCCCGCGCGCCCGGGTAGGCCGACGGCTGGCAGTAGGTGGGGATTCCCGTCGTCGGGTCGGTGCAGTCCCGGTGCGTGGCGACCGTGAACTCGAGGTAGTTGACGACGTACAGATCGAGGTCGCCGTCGAGGTCGGGATCGACGAACGCCGCCGACGCGCTCCACGCCTCGACATCAGCGCCGTGCGCATCGCCACGCCGAAAGCGCCCGTCGCCCCCGTTGAGCCACAGCTCGTTGCGACCGAAGGCGGTGACGTAGAGGTCGACGTCACCGTCGCCGTCGACGTCCGCCGCCGCGCCGCCGCTGCCGTAGGCCTCGACCGCCAGACCGGCCATCGCGGTGACGTCGCGCAGCACGCCGCCGTCGTTGCGATAGAGCCGGCTCGAGGCGGGCGGCCCGTCGTAGCCGGGGAGGGTGCCGCCGTCGACCATCAGCAGGTCGTCGTCGCCGTCGGAGTCGTAGTCGAAGGCGACGACGCCGCCGGCCATCGTCTCCACGATGTAGCGCCGTCCGCTCGCGCCGTGATGGTGGACGAAGTCGAGCCCCCACGCCTCCGACCGCTCGACGAAGCGGACCTCCGCTCCGGTCGGTCCCGCCGCCAACGTCGCACCCGCCGCCAGCATCGACACGACGGTGGCGTGGACCACGCCACCGGTCATCGCGCCGCTCCCGCCGGCACCCTCAGTCGGCGGTTCGCCGGCACCGCGCGAAACCGCTGGCGGGCACCGCGCGGTCGCTCGAGCTCGACGTCGACCGCCGGTCGTTCACCGAGCCCGAAATGGGCGCCCGCCATCCCCTGCGACAGGTATGACGAGGCGGTGCGCAGCTGCCGCCACTGGCCGTCAGCGAGGCGCGCCACACCGCCGACGCCGGCGCCGAGGCCATCCGCGGGGTCGACCCGCAGCCAGCCGCCCGCGGCGCCGACGTTGGCGTAGACCTCGCAGCGATCGTCGGAATTGTTGATCGCCAGGTCGAGATCGCCGTCGCCGTCGAGGTCGCCCGCCGCCATCCCGCGGCTCGACCGCACGACGTCGAGGCCGGCGTCCGGCGCCTCCTCGAAACGGCCGTCGCGGTTGAGGAACAGCTGGTTGGGCTGGCGGAAGGTGGTGCCGCGGTCCCACAGATCGACGTTGTGGACGATGTGCCCGTTGGCGACCGCGACGTCGAGGCGGGCGTCGTGGTCGAAGTCGCCGAACACCAGGCCGAAACCGACCCGGTAGAACGACGGCTCGGCGAGCTGCAGCAGGTAGCGGCGGTCGGCGAAGAACGGCGTCCCGGTGGCGCTGTAGACGGCGTTGGTCTGGCGGTCGAGATGGGTGAGCATGATCTCCGGCCGGCCGTCGCCGTCGAGGTCGCCGGCGTCGATCCCCATCCCCGCCTCCGCCTCTCCGTCCTCGTTGAAGGCGACGCCGGTCAGCACCGCGACGTCGGTGAAGCGGCCGCCGCCGTCGTTGCGGAAGAAGTGGTTGGGGGTCATGTCGTTGGCGACGTAGACGTCGGGCCGGCGATCGCCGTCGAGATCCTCGAACAGCACCCCGAGCCCCTTGCCGTCGGCGCCGGCGAAGCCCGCCGCCGCCGTAGCGTCGGTGAAGGTGCCGTCGCCGCGGTTGACGAAGTAGCGGTCGCCGACGCCGTCGTAGACGTCGGGATGGCAGTAGGAGCGCAGGTTGCGGCTCTGCAGGCCGCAGATCGGGTTGTCGTCGTAGGCGAAGTCGACGTAGTTGGTGACGTAGAGGTCGAGGTCGCCGTCGCCGTCGCCATCGCCGAAGGCGGCGGAGGCGCCCCAGGCGGCATCGTCGACGCCGGCGGCGGCGGAGCGCTCCTCGAAGCTGCCGTCGCCGCGGTTGAGCCACAGCTCGTTCGCCCCCCACGCCGTGAGGTAGACGTCGGCATCGCCGTCGCCGTCGACGTCGCCCGCCGTCACCCCCATGCCGTAGGCGGTCGATCGCAGTGTCGCGGCGGCGGTGACGTCGACGAACACGCCGCCGTCGTTGCGCAGCAGGCGGGTGCCCGCGCCGCCGCCGGAAGCCGCACCCGGGCGATCGGGGAGCGGCCCGCTGTCGATCCACAGCAGGTCCTCGTCGCCGTCGCCGTCGTAGTCGAGGATGGCGACACCGGAGCCCATCGTCTCGATCATGAA
>JBPEXA010000230.1:0-1932 GCA_052032135.1 Thermoanaerobaculia bacterium
AAGGAGCCGAGCGCTGCCGACCCGAAGCCCGAGACCGCGAGGCGCGCCCCCGGAGCCAACTGCCTCTCTGCGGTTCGGAGGGCCGGCCACCGGGCCGCGCCGTGGCGCGGGGCGAGGGCACGGAAGGAATCGACGGATCATCGCCGGAGTCCACGAAAGCGTCGACAGCCATTGAAACTTCATAATATGAAGTAACTATGCGCTAAGATGCCTTGGCGCGCTTGACATCCGTTACGACACGGCAGATACTTCACAGAACGAAGCAAGACGACTCCTCGAACGCCCTCTTGCCGACCCGTTTCGACGACATGATCGCCTCCCCGGCACGCCTCGCCATCCTGGCGACACTGGCGTCCGGCGAGCCGGTGCGCTTCACGGCGCTCAAGCGGGAGACCGGGCTCGCCGACGGCAACCTGCACGTCCAGGCGGGCAAGCTGGCCGACGCCGGCTACATCGAGATGCGCAAGGGGCGGCGCGGCAACCGGACGGTGACCGAGTACCGGATGACCGAGCTCGGCCTCGAGCGGCTGCGCGTCCACGTGCGCACGCTGCAGGCGGTGCTGGAGAGCGAGAGCGGTGTCATCCGGCCGGTGCTGGCGTCGGAGCGCCACGACGACTCGGAGGTGTGGTCGTGAAGGTCGCCATCGGCGCCGACCACGGCGGCTTCGAGCTCAAGCGGCAGCTCGTCGACCACCTGCAGGCGGCCGGCCATCAGGTCGACGACGTCGGCACCCACTCGACCGCCGCCGTCGACTATCCGGTCTACGCCCGCGCCGTCGCCGAGGCGGTCGCCGGCGGGCGCGCGGACGTCGGCATCATGATCGACGGCGCCGGCATCGGCTCGTCGATGGCGGCCAACAAGGTGCCGGGGGTGCGGGCGGCGCTCGCCTACGATCTGTCGAGCGCCCGCAACAGCCGGGAGCACAACGACGCCAACGTGTTGACGCTGGGCGCCGGTCTGATCGGGCCGGGGCTGGCGCGCCAGATCGTCGACACCTGGCTGGCGACCGAGTGCACGGAGCCGCGCCATCGGCGGCGGGCGGCGATGATCGGCGACGGCGACGCCGCGGGCGGGCCGGCGGCGTCGGCTGCGGAGCCGTCGCTCTCCGAGCACGACCTCGAGCGGGTGCTCGCCCGCCTCGAGCAGCTGATCGGCCCGCTGGCGCCGGCGGGCAACGGGCCGTGCGTCGGCAGCTGTCCCGATACCGCCCGCGGCTTCGTGCGCCTCGGCGCCACCGGCCTCACCAGCGTCGCCGAGGTGGAGTCGCCGGGCCGTATCCCCGAGGATCTCGCCCGCTACATCGACCACACCCTGCTGAAGCCCGACGCCACCGAGGAGCAGGTCCGCACGCTGTGCGCCGAGGCGCTCGAGTTCCGCTTCCGCTCGGTCTGCGTGAACCCGACCTGGGTGTCGCTGGCGGCGTCGCTGCTGCGCGGCAGCCCGGTCCTCACCTGCACGGTGGCCGGCTTCCCGCTGGGCGCCAACGTGCCGGAGATCAAGGCGATGGAGGCGCGGCGGGCGATCCGTGACGGCGCCAAGGAGGTCGACATGGTGCTCAACATCGGCGCCATGAAGGGCGGCGACGAGGCGCTGGTGCTGCGCGACATCCGGGCGGTGGTCGAGGCGTGCCGCGACGGCAGCGCGGTGTGCAAGGTGATCCTCGAGACCGCGCTGCTGACCGGTGACGAGATCCGCCGCGCCTGCGAGCTGGCGCGCACCGCCCGCGCCCACTTCGTCAAGACCTCGACCGGCTTCTCGACCGGCGGCGCCACGGTCGCCGACGTCGCGCTGATGGCCGAGGTGGTGCGCCCCGCCGGCATGGAGGTCAAGGCCTCCGGCGGCATCAAGTCCTACAGCGACGCGAAGGCGATGATCGAGGCGGGGGCGACCCGCCTGGGGGCGAGCGCCTCGATGGCGATCGTCCAGGAGGC
>JBPEXA010000231.1:0-2532 GCA_052032135.1 Thermoanaerobaculia bacterium
GACGTCGGCGAGCCGCGACCGCAGCGCGGCGAGCGGCTCGCCGCCGACCACCTGCCGATCCCCCCCTCGCTCCACCTCGAGGCGGTCGGGCCACAGCCGGTAGACCACCGCCGGCGCTCCCCCGACGAAGCTGTAGCGAGAGACCCGCTCGCCACCGGTGACGCTCTCGAACAGGAACCGGAAGCCCGCCGGCAGGCGGCGGTAGAGCTCGACCGGCGTCAGGGCATCGCCGAAGTACTGGCGGACGATCGGCTCTGCGCGCCGCGCCTTCACAGCCGCGACAGCTCGTCGAGCAGCTCGCCGACCAGCTCGGCCGGCACCTCGTGCCCGGTCATCGCCGCGAACTGCGGGATCGCCTGGAAGAGGAGCGCTTCCCGCCCGTCGACCGCGGTGACGCCGCGCTCGCGCAACGCGGCGACCCACGCCGACGGCCGCCGCCGCAGGTAGAGGAGATCGATCGCTACGGCGTCGTCGCGCACCGCCGCCGGGTCGCAGGGCAGCGGGTCGCCCGGCTGGCGGCCGACCGGCGTCGCGTGGACGATCAGATGCCAGCCGCTCGGATCGAAGCTCTCGAGCGGCGCCCACGGCAGCTCGAGCAGCTGCCCGGCGCGCTCGCCCCGCTCCGAGCCGCGGTTGAACAGGGTCACCTCCCCACCGGCGCCGGCGAGAGCGAACGCCGCCGCACGCCCGGCGCCACCGGCGCCGAGCACCGCGCACCGCCGACCCCGGACCGAGAGTTGCCGTCTTCGCAGCGGCCCGAGCACCCCTTCGGCGTCGGTCGAGTCGGCCTCCCACACTCCGTCGCGGTAGACCAGGGTGTTGGCGGAGGCGATCCGCTCCGCCAGCGGGCTCGTCGCCCCGGCGACCGCCATCGCGATCCGCTTGTCCGGAGCGGTGACGCTCAGCCCCCGCAGCGCACAGCCCGCCTCCGTGAAGCCCCCCTCCTCCACCACCTCCAGCCAGAAGTCACCGAAGTTCTCGACGTGGAAGGCGAGATAGAGCGCCGGCAGGTCGAGCGCCCGCAGCGCGCGGTTGTGGATGTAGGGGGAGAGGCTGTGGCGGACCGGGCAGCCGACGATGCCGTACAGATCGCGGATCCGGGACGGCAGCGGCCACTGGCTGTCGCGCCGCAGCTGCTCGACCGACGGCTGCCCGGGCGCGCCGGCGGGGCCGTTCCCGGTCGCGTACACCGCTGGTGCGCCGAGATGGGCCGACAGCAGCCGCGTCCAGCCGCCCACCTCGCCGCCGGCGAACGCGATGAGGTCGTCGCGGCCGAGCTGGTGGAGGACGATCAGCGGCCAACGGTCGGGGCCGCTCGCCGTCGCCTGGTGGACGAGCTTGTACCAGCGCGCCGATTCGCCGACCAGGCGCTCCGCCACTTCCGCCAGCTCCTCGACCGATTCCGCCGTCCCGTGCCACGAGAGCAGTCGGCGCTCCGGCGGGATCGCCGACCGCGTGGTCTCTCCGAGATCCCGCAGCTCGAGGTCGACGAGGTCGAAGTCGACGGCGCCGGCGAGACGCCGATGGCGCTCGTCACCACCGTCGGCGCCCTCGCCACCCTCGGCGCGGCTCCGATAGGTGTAGAGCAGGCGGCCGGGGAAGCCCTGGCGCAGCCGCTCGGCGTCGAGCTCGACCCGATCCGCCCTCACCTCGAGGATGTCGGCGAGGCCCGCCAGCTCGTGCAACCGCTCGTCGGACGGGGACTCGGTCAGCGTTGCGATGAGAGCTGTCGGTTCCGGCACCGGCACGGCTCCAGGGAGGGTCCCCCACGGGGATCGGACGGTGCGGGGAGTAGACCAGCCGCTCCCGGAGGTGTCAATTCTCCGCGCGGCGATCTCGCGGCGCGGGCGCGAGCTGAAAACGGGGCGCCTCGTAACGCTCCTGCCAGTCGGGCTCGGTGCGGTCGAGCAGCATCGCCAGCCCGGCGCCGAGAGCGTAGAAGGACAATCTCCCGCGAGCCGCCAGATCGGCCTCTTCGAGCTCCGCGAACAACTGCTCCCGCAGCGAGCAGGCGACGACCGCGAACGGCTCGGTTGACTCCAGCTCGGCGGCGACGGCGAAGCGTGCCGCCGCTGCCTCCGCGACCCGCAGCTCGACCCAGCGCGCCACCCCTTCCTGCCACAGCTGCAGGCGGAGGTAGCGCTGGTCGGGCGGCGGCAGCGCGGCGAGCAGCTCGGCGTAGCGGTCCCAGATGCCGGCCGCGGCGGCAGCGAGGTCGTCGTCGGCGGGGCGCCGGAGCGCGGCGGCGAGCTCACGGGCCAGGCGGTCGAAGGCGGACGCGACCTCGCTCTCCGCGTAGGGGAAGGCGTAGTCGAGCATCCACATCCCGGTCGTGTCGCCGCCCGCGAGATCGAGGGCATCGACCGCCTCGAAGTAGGCGCCGTCCCGCATCTGCCAACGGTGGAAGTGCTCGTGGAGCACCATCGCCAGCCATGAGGGGATCGTCCGGCCGGTCGACTCCGGTGTGCCGACGACGATGGTGGCCGGCGGCCCGAAGATCGGCATCGTCGCCTCCATCCCGGGCGAGAAGAC